>CACZPB010000064.1 GCA_902782905.1 uncultured bacterium | reverse complement strand
TGCAAACGGAATCAGTGTTTTTCTCTGTTTTTTATGTTTATTTAATGGTGCGTTAAGTTTGTCTTGAGTGAGAAGTGTATATATTAAAAAAGGACTCTCTTTGAAAGTCCTTTTTGAGCTAATTTGTTTTAGGTCTATATCTTAGAATGTAATATTGTGTACTTTTCCGTTTGCAAATTTGATGTTAAAATTGAGAGGTTTTGGATCATCTTTATACTTCAAAACCAAAATTCTCATATCAGCTTGTTGTTTAAGATCATAATTTTCGGGTAAAGAATTAGAAAATCTTTTTGCTTCTGCTGTAATTCTTGCTAATCTTACCCAGTTAGGAATGCTGCATAATGCAGATGTGCCGGCTGTTAGAACCAGTACTGGCGGGAATGTTGCAACAGTATCAAGCAAATCAAGTCTGTCTAAATCTACAAAAGATTCCGTTGTTACGTCTTTTAGAGCTGCAACTCTTTCACTTGTTGCGGTAACAGTAGCGTTCGAATTGTTTTTGTTAGTTAAAACGTATTCATAAGCGTGTACATATTTGTTTTCTTTTTGTTTTAGACGATACTCTTTTTGTATAATAGCAATTTTAGCATTCTCATCATACATACTGGTTGTATCAATACAATCTAAGTCAATAGGTTCTGTATCAGGAGTATATGGGAAAACAGATGTTTTTTTATTGTCTTTTGCCATATGATTATTTAATTTTTTCATACCTGTTTTCAAAGGTTTTACCAAATCAGGTGAAATGTAAAAATTACCTAATTCTTGTTTTCTTGCAAGTGTAAAGAAATCAAATTTGTATTCCTTTAAAGCGTCCTTATCTTCCAGCTTGGCGTATTTGTAGTCACCCTTTGTTAATAAATCTGTCATTTCATTTTTATCAACGTCATATCGTTCATTTGAAACAACATAAATGTTTGTGTTTTGGTTTGCAGGATACAATCTTACAAAATAACTGCTGTCTTCATCAGAATATATATAAGCATTTCTGACGTTTTCTAGCGGATTGAATTTGTCATTCCCCTGATATGTATTAATTGCACTATTTATTTCATATGCAAGTTCTCTAATGTTAACATTTTTTACCTGATAACCATAAAAGTTCTTTGTGATTTCAGCTGATACAATGCCGGAATTCATCAAAGTAACAATTATTCCTAAACATAAAAATTTGAAAAATTTTTTCATCCTCTTAATTCCTATATTTTCTATTAACACAGCATTTTTTATGGAATTATTGTATATCATAAAATATTATAATACAATATTTGTATGAAAAAGATTCTTAAAATAACTTTTGGCATTTTATTGCTATTTGTGATTTGTGTTTATTTGGGTATTGTATTTTTGTTACCGCAAATAATAAATAGTAAAGTAACAATCAATAGACTGGAGTCTTTGATTAAAAACAAAACCGATATGGAAGCAACTATCGAGGGATTAGATTTAAAGATATCTCCGAAGTTTGTTGTTGTTTTAAACTTAGAGAGTTTGAATGCAAAAAATAACAAAGTCTCTGCTGTGGATATTAAAAAACTCTCCCTAAAATATAAGTTATTACAAAAACATCTGACGTTAGTTAGTGCTGATAATATATATATTGACGGAAATTGTTTTAAACAATTTAAAAAAGAAAAAAAGAAAAAGAAAAAAGGTAATTTTGAACCAAATATTATTCCTGAAGTTCATATACAAAAAATAGCTTTTAAATCTGATAAAGTTAATATTTACGGAGAAAACATTAATACACAAAAGGACGTTATAAATTTAAAACTAGCAATCGAATCTCCGCTTTTAAAAGAAACACTTAAATTGGGTAATTCTGGTTCTCTTTGCGTTGCAGATAATAAACTTAAAGCGAATAAATTTGAAATAACTATAGGAAACTCTCACCTTTATTTAGATGGTATTTTGATTGATGAGAATAAGTCCAAGGACTTTGATATAAAAGGTGAAAAGTTGCCGGCATCAGAAATTATGCCAATATTATTGCATCTTCAAAAAGCACAAGACCCTTCTAAAAAGTTTATAGAGAATTTCAAGAATTTTAAAGGAACTGCTGACGCAAACCTAAAATTCAATAATGATGGCCTTTGGGGAACATGTGTCGCACATAATCTTAGTGCAAATGCAGTATGGTTTGATATCCCCTTGTTCTTTAAGGAAGGAGTTTTCTATTTTAGAGGGCAAAATGTTGACTCGACAGCAGTTGGTATATTGGGAAAAGAAAAAGTTGTGCATACTCTTAAAATTACAGATTTATTAAACCGTCAAAAGAAGTTAGTTATCGGAACTATGCAAACAACTCTTACCAAGAAATTTGACTATGTTCCGAATCTTACTGTTTTGAACTCGGTTGATGTCGGATTAGTTTACAAGATAAAATTAAGAAAGCCTGATGTATATTATAATATTGATATTCCTGTAAATAGTGATTTGATTTATAATTCATTTTATTTAGGGTTAAGAAATTATAAAAGAAAGATATACGCCAACACTTTCAAAGATGATAATGATTTGTACTTAAAAGAATTCAAATATTCTTACTCTGATTCTAACAAAGAGAATATTGTAATTTCCGGAGACGGTCTTTTTGTAAAAAATATAGATAAGCGTGATCCGGACAAATTCGTTCCTCAATATATAACTTGTCACACAAACGGATACGCTCCAACTTCTGTTACGGGTTCATTTGGTGAAAAAGTAAAGGGTGGAGAATTTAGGGGTGATATAAAATATGATTTTGTTAATAACCAAGTTTTAGGCAGTTTTGACATAGTCAAAGCAAGACATAAGGCATTTCATATTGATCGAGCTCATATTGTGTCAAAAAACGGCATATGCAATGTAACTTCTAACGGGTTTTTTAAAGGCGAAAAATATTCGGCAGACTTAAGCCTTAAAAATAATATTTATGGCGAAACAATAGTTTATAATATGAAGATGTTTCTGGACAAATTGCTTCTGGAAACAACTCCTCAGACAAACAAACCTACAAAGAAAATTGATCCGAATGATTTGACCAAAAAAGTAAAAGAAGCTGATATTACTATCAACAACTGGGAAATTATTATTAATGAAATTAAAAGGGATAAGTTTATACTTCAAAATGTAAACCTGCTTGGCAGCATGAAAAATAATATATTTAATTTCAACATGAAGGATATGAAATTTGCTGATGGTGTAATCCATGCAAAAGGGGTTTATGATTTTGCAAAAAATACATCAAAGATGACGTTTGAAGCTAATAATATAAACTCCAATAAAGTTGCCGATATGACGCTTAATCTTAAAAATCAAATAGAAGGAATTGCTCAGGCTAAAGTAGATATAGATGCAAAAGACATGTTCAGATTTTTGGATGCCCATTGTACGTTTGAAGTAAAAGAGGGATTTTTACCAAAGCTCGGTGACAAAGAATTTATGATTAAAGATACAAAATACAAAATATCTCAAATCACAAATTTTGATTTAACGCAAAAAGATATGATGAAAGATGACATAAAAGGTACGTTTGATGTTCATAATGAAGAAATAAACAATATAAACATGACAGCTTGGCACGAATTGTCTGCAATATATTTGGAAGGCAGTTATGAGATGGAAAAACAATATGCCGATTTGCAGCTATTCTGGCACTATAGCAAGGATGCGCCAAAAGGAATAAGAATTTTCGGCGTTCCGTTGAGTTTTATTTTAAAGGTTGTATTCAGACCGGAACATTCAAGAGAATTATATCAGCAAAAGTTGTCGAAGATTCCTCAAATCAAAGCAAGCGAGAAGAATTCAAAATATTACAGAGTCTTGTTAAAAGGTGATATTAACAATAACAAAACTACGTTAGAATTAAAAGAAATCAGATAATAATTTTGGTTTATTGTATAATTGTGCTATGAAGAAGATTGACGCGATATATTGCGATTTTGACGGAACAATAACCAAAGAAGATTCAGTAAACAGTTTTTTTGAAATGTATGCTCCTGCATGTTGGATGGATTCAGAAAAACTGTGGATAGAAGGTAAAATTTCTTCCAGAGAAAATGCTATTATCCAAGTCGGTTTACTTAAGAATGTTTCTCAAAAACAATTGGATGATTATATTAATTCAATTGAAATTGATGATTATTTTTTAGAATTTGTTGATTATACAAGAAAGAATAATATCAAATTAACTATTCTAAGCGACGGGTTCGACTTATTTATTCAGAAAGTTCTTGAACGATACAACTTAGACATTCCATATTATGCAAATAAGCTTATTTATGATGGTGGCAAGTTCAGTATAGAATTTCCATACTACAATGACGATTGTGATAAAAAGGCAGGCATGTGCAAATGTAAAAAAGTTACTGAAGACCATTTCTGTTATATAGGTGATGGGACAAGCGATTTGTGTATAGCATCAAAGGCAGATATTCTCTTTGCGTCAAAAAATTTACATAAATTTTGTAAAGAAAATAATATTAAACATTCGCAATTTACCTCTTTTCATAATATTATAGATATGTTAAAAGAAGGGGTTTCATAATATGCGTAAAAAATTTTTGATAGGTTTAATAATATTTTTGTTTGTATCTGTAGTTCAACAAGCGTTTGCTTGGGATGTAAAAACAACAGAAGAACTTCAGACACGTATGAATTCTGTAGGCTTCAGAATTTTAAATTCTAATCGTATAGAACAAAGAATGACATTTATGGCAATCAACCGAGTTTATACAAGAGATTTTTGGACAGATGTAAGTTCTGTTAACAGAATCGTCTGGGTTAAACCCGTTGTAATACCTTATATTGATAGCGATGATGAGCTTGCTGCAATCTTAAGCCATTCAATCGCTCACGGGGTTGATAGTTATGAAGGGATTCTGAGAGGTTATATTTCTATATTAAACTATTGGGTAGTACCTAATAAATATGATTTGAAAGCTGATAAGACGGCTGTAGACTATATGGTTAATGCTGACTACAACCCGCTTGCACTTATTACCATATTGAATAAAATAGGGAAACAATACAGATATGATGCGTTTTCAAATCACACCCTTGTGTCAAGAAGGATGATGCTAATATATGAATATATTTATACAAAATATCCACATGTACTGGTTGATAATGATTACAAAGACAATATTTATTATCAAAATTTCTTGTTAACATCAAGAAATAACAGAATGAAATTGTTAGAAAAAATAAGAACACACTCAAATAAAAAAATAAAATACTCGTACTAATATGAAAAAATATTCCAAATTGATATTAATTATGTTTCTTACATTGGCGTTTTGTGCAAATACTGTTTTTGCAGATACCATTGAAAGCGCGCTTATACAAAATTGTAATATTGGAACATCAATAAAAAATAAAGAAGAAACTTCTATTCGAGATGAACTTTTAAATCCTGATTTGTATACCGAGTCTCCTTTCAAACTGGGAGTTTATACAAATAATTATGCAAATCAGCCAATAGAAGATGAACTTTTGAACGAAAGCGACTTCATGGAGAATGCAAAAAACTATGTATTATCAGAAAAAGCAGCTCCTGATGAATACTTTATAGAAAAGAATATTGACCTGTCAAAAGTCAGAAAAATTGTATCAAAAAACAAGTACGACTTTACAAAAAAATTGGTACCTATACAAATAAAAATCGCACAACATTTAAAATCAACCCGTGAATTGCTTGAGGGTTCAACAATTCCTTTTATTGCGCAGCATGACTTTGAAATAAACGGAAAAAAATTTAAAAAAGGCACACAAATATTAGGCAGAGTTGAAACGATTTCCGAATCAGATAAAATGGGGACGCCCGAGAGTATAAAAATAAGCAATTTTTATATCCCCGATGAGGAAGAAATAGATCTGTCCGGTTCAATTTCAAAAACGGGTGCAAACAGGTCGATTTGGGTGTATCCTCTCTATCAAGCAGGCAATGTTTGTTTGTACGTTGCGGGATTCGTATTTGTTCCAATTCACGGCGGCAGAGCAAAATTATTGACATCTGAGTCATTTACTTTGTTCTATGAAACACAATAAGAAAGTGTGAACAAATATTACATTTTGTAATAAATGAGTAAAAAACTCTTTTTTTTTGTTTTTTTTAGCGGTAGTATGAATAAGTGTAATTTTAAACATTATATAAAATGGATGAGAATATGGCAGTATTAGAAAAAGAACTTATAACAAATTTAAAGAAAATCAACAGCAAAAATGCAACAGAAGTTACAAGACTTGAATTGTCAGATGAAGAATTGGCAAGTATTGATAAAGAGTATTGTACATACGGAGACAAAATACACGCTGAGCCGGTTCCGAAAGTGTTCAGAGATTGTAACGGTTCCTTTATGTATGATTCGGAGAATGTTCCGTTTCTGGATTTGGAAATGTGGTTTGCGGCATGTAATTTAGGTTACAAAAATAAACGAGTTAGAGACGCAGTTGTCGATCAAATTGATACACTTCCTCAAATTTCTTCACATTTTCAATATGATTATAAGGTTTTATTGTCAGAGAAAATTGCAAAAGCAAATATAAAGAGATTCGGAAGAAAAGGACGTGTACACTTTAATGTCGGTGGTTCACAAGTTATAGAAGACGCATTAAAGCTTGTAAGAAATTATACACATAAAAGCAGAATGTTTTCATTCTACGGTGGGTTCCACGGACGCACATTAGGCGCAAGCTGCTTAACGGCAGGCTACAGATATAGAAAACCATTTGGTCATTTTTCTGAAGAAGCTCACTTTGTACCTTATCCGTATTGTTACAGATGTCCTTACGGTAAAAAATGTGACTCTTGCAATTATTATTGCGTACAACAATTAAGACGTGAATTTGAAGATAATTGTGCAGGATTATATGATCATTCTTCTAAAGATTGTTCTTTGGGTGCATTCTTTGTTGAGCCGGTTCAAGGTTCAGGCGGATATATTGTTCCTCCAAAAGGATATTTCAAAGAATTAAAAAAAGTTTTAGATGATTTTGGAGTTCTTTTTGTAGATGACGAAATACAAATGGGCTTCTACAGAACAGGTAAGTTGTGGGCAATCGAACATTATGATGTTAAGCCTGATGTTATTACGTTTAGTAAATCTTTGACTAACGGTATGAATCCTTTAGGCGGCATGTGGGCAAAAGAAGAATTAATAAGTCCTGAAGTTTGGCCGAGCGGCAGAACTCACTCAACCTTCTGTAACAATCCTATCGGTATGAGAGCCGGTTATGAAGTTATGTCAATATTTGAAGAAGGTGATTTCGAAAAAGAAGTTGCCAACAAAGGTAAATATTTCTTAGACGGGCTAAAAGAATTGGAAAAACGTCATAAACGTATAGGTAATGTTGACGGATTGGGCTTGGCTTTGAGAATAGAGTGTGTAACCGAAGACGGTTATACTCCTGACCCTGAATTGTTGCACGATATTATATCTGAAGGTTTGAAGGGTGATTTGATGTATAACGGTAAAAAATGCGGTTTAATCCTTAACAAAGGCAGCCATTATAATAACACAATCACTTTAGTACCGGCAGTTACAATATCTTATGCAGAAATAGATATGGCATTGAGTTTGCTTGATCAGTTATTTACGAGGTTGTCGTAGTGACAAATGGTATAGATTTTGAGTTTCTTCACACAGAAATTCAAGGCAAGCAGAATAAAAAAGCCGTCCTGTTATTCCACGGACTTACGGGCAGCCCTTTTGAGATGCGCAAATATGGTGATTTCCTGTTCAAAAACGGGTATGATGTATTTTGCTATTCTTTTCCGGGGCATGGTGAGAGAATTAGTGAAATCGAAACTGTAACTTGGCAAGATTGGTGTAATTTCGCGCAAGAAAAATATGATAAACTCAGAGGCAATTACAATCAATTTTTTGTGTCAGGCTTGTGTTTAGGTGCATCAATGGCTGTATATTTAGCAGAACACAACGATGACATAACAGGAGTTGTTGCTCTTTCTACAACCCTGTTTTTAGATGGTTTTTGTATTCCTTGGACCATATCTTTGCTTCCTTTTGCGCTAAAGACAATTATAAGATTCTATTATACATTCCCTGAAGATGATTGTTTTGGCGTAAAAAATGAGAGAACAAGAAAAAGTCTGGCAAAAATTACGGCAAAAGCTGATATAGGTATGGATAATTATCCGCTTAATTGTGTAGACGGGCTATTAAAGTTGTCCAAAAATGTCAGACAAAATTTAAGCAAAGTTAGTTGTCCGGTTTTATGTATTCATTCAAAATATGATAATTTATCAAGCACAAAAGGTGCGAAAGTTGTTTTAAACGGAATTTCTTCAAAAATAAAACAGTACGTTGAGTTGAATGACAGTTATCATATGGTTCTATATGATAATGAGAAAGAATTTGTAATGAATACAGTGAATGAGTTTTTAAGCAAACTGGTTTGTTCGACAGATGAGAAAGAGGTAGCATGCGTATAATTACTCAAATTGCCATTATTATAAATATATTATCTGTCATTTTGCTTTCAATTGGTTTTTTTCACAATTTTGAGCAGCCAAAAACAAAGGCTGTTTACGGATATTCTATAGCAGGTTGTATGCTTGCATACATTGTTGCACTCAGTTTTATTACAATATACGGAATGGCTGTAAGTCATAATTTATATAGTGTAATCTTGTTTTTGTGTGTTATCTCACCTTTTGTTATAGGGAAACTGGTCAAGTATGAGACGCTTAAAAAATACACATTTGTACAGATAATGTGTTTTATTATAAGTTTGTTAATTCTGTTGATAAAATTTTAATTTAATATATTGCTAAAATAGCAAAAATTATTTTTACGAGATTTTATTTCTATATGAAAGTTAACTTTAATTCTTATTGTGCTAATAACTTAAACTATAAAGCAAGACCTCTTGCCAAGTATTGTTATTTGAATGATAGGTCCAGAGATATTATTATTTATCAGCTGGAAAAAACTGATATTGATTTTTTAGAATTAATCTCTAAAAAAATAAAGAGCTTTTACCGGCACTATGGTATAAAAGATGAATCTACACAGCAAGTTTTAAAAGAGGCTGTTGATGCAGGTATAGAAATATTGGCTGAAAAGAATGTTAAGGAAGAAAAGGCAAAGGTTCTGCTGGCGATATCTGATAAAGAGCCGAGTGCAATTCTTATAGGGAATACGAAAAAAATTGATAAAATGGGTAAATTCCATTATTCCAGCAGAAAAAATCACTCTAAAGATGAAACAGAGTTAGATTGGCTTGCGACTTGGAATAAGAAAATTTTGGGTGAAGGTAAGGCTATTGTGTGTGAATATTTTCGTACACTTTTAGAAGACGGATTTAAGCAGTGCTACGTTCGCTCGGAAATTCCTGAGAAATCTTTTGCTCTTGAATTTTATAAAAAAATGGGTTTTGCACCTTTGTCTAATAAACAACGAAAAATTTTAAGAAAGAATGACAACAATTATGTTATAGGTAATTTTGACGCTCCAAAAGATATGATAATTCCAATGAAGGCAACGACTAAGGATATACAGCGTTCTATAAAAAAGCGCAGTCAAGAGTTGATGAGGAAAGAATTTGATCTTG
>CACZPB010000063.1 GCA_902782905.1 uncultured bacterium | reverse complement strand
TTCCCAAAAAACAAAAGCCGTTGTTCCCGTACATTTTGCAGGGCAATCCTGCGATATGGAGGGGGTAAATAAAGCTTTACCAACGGACAGAAAAATTTATATAATTGAAGACGCAGCTCACGCAATTGGTTCTGATTACAAAGATACCAAAGTCGGTTCTTGTAAGTATTCAGATATGACTGTTTTTTCTTTCCACCCTGTTAAAACTATTACAACTTGTGAAGGCGGAGCTGTAACAACAAACGACGAAGAACTTTATAAAAAACTTTGTGCCTTCAGAGCTCATGGCATGCATAAAGATGGTGATATGGTAAATGATTGGCGCTATGAAATGAGAGAGCTCGGTTATAACTACCGTATGACTGATGTTCAAGCAGCGCTTGGAATATCGCAATTAAAACGGCTTGATGAATTTAAAAAACGCAGAAGAGAAATTGTTGATTATTACAATAAAAATTTAGGAGTTCCGCATTTAATTGAAAGAGATTTTTCGAATGCTTGTTTTCATTTATACCCTATTTTAGTAGAAAACAGAGAAAAATTCTATTTTGATGCACGTGAAGTCGGCTTAAATCTTCAAGTTCATTATATTCCTGTTCATACACAGCCATATTATCAAGGACTGGGTTATAAATGGGGGGATTATCCCGTTGCGGAAAATTATTACAATCATTGTATTTCACTCCCTCTTTACCCCGATTTAACAGATGAGGATTTAGAAGAAATTGTAAACAGAATTAAAGGAATTTTATAAGAATGGAAATAGAATATCTAAATGAATCAAATAAAAAAGAGTGGGATAATTTTGTGTCTGAGTCTGATACAGCATGGTTTAGGCATACAACTGACTGGCAAAAATACTCATCGTGCTGCAGGTTTGATTCTAACACAAAGAATTTTTCTTTTATTGTGAAACAAAATAACAAAATACAGGCAGTTGTACCTCTTTTGACAGAATACAGTTATCCAGAAAAGGATTTTGACTGCTTTGCTATGTATGGAGATTATACTCCATTGCCTGCTTTCGCAAATGAAACAGATGTCGATTTAACTAAAGTTTTTGATACTATACAAGATAACATTTACAATATTGCACAAGAAAATAATATTCGTTATGGCAAATTTATAATAGATCCGCTAATTAACTACAACTATTTTCACGATTTTGCGAAATTTAATTTTCTGACCTTACACGCTGAGTTAAAATTCTCGACAACAAATATTGTTGATTTAAGGTTAGACGAAGATAGTATTTTAAGAAAAATGCGAAAAGGACATAAAGCTGCTATAAAACAAGCTTTAAAAATGTCAGGATATAGAGTTGAAATATATGATAAAACAAATATTACAAAAGAGAAGTTGTTAAAATTTAAAGAAATCCATAAAATAGATGCCGGCAGACAAACAAGAACGGACAACTCTTGGGATTGTATGTATGAATGGATTCGTGATGGTTATGCAATGCTTATAATGTTGTGGCTGGACAGTATCAACGACTATGTTTGCGCAGCATTAATTTTAACTTATAAACAATCGGCTTATTACGGTTCATACGGCATAATAGATTCAATGCTTATGAATGGTCACTGCGGTTACATAATACAGTGGGAAGCTATAAAATATCTCAAATCTAAAGGTATCGAATTTTATGAAACAGGAGATAATTATTATAGTGAAATCGTTTCTGATAATGATAAAAAACTACATGAAATCGCAAAATATAAAAGAGGATTCAGAAGTTTGGAATTTCCTAAAATAACATACAGAGTTAACTATTAATAATATTTTAACAGGATTTGGAGAGGTAATTATATGAAACTTTGTCTTGGAACAGTACAGTTTGGTTTGGACTACGGAATTAAGGGGCAAAAAAAACCTTCAATTGAAGATTCGGTAAAAATTTTAGATTATGCAACACAAAACGGAATTGATAATATTGATACCGCACTTGCTTACGGTAATGCAGAAGAAGTCGTCGGAGAATTTTTAAGTAAAAAAACTATATCAAGGGATAAATTATTTATTATTTCTAAATTTAAACCGAATGAACTTGATGAAGTTAAACCCGAAGATTTCAAAAAAACTATTCGCAGCAATCTTGAAAAACAGTTAAAACGTTTAAATACAGATTATTTAGACAGTTACGTTTTCCATAGTTCAAGATATGCTTTTGATGAAGAAAAATTAAGAGCTATGTATGAAATTAAACAAGAAGGGAAAATTAGACACTGCGGAGTTTCCGTATATTATCCGGATGAAGCCAGAATATGTATAGAAAGTCCTTATGTTGATTTCATGCAGCTTCCATCCAGTATTTTTGACCAAAGGATGTTGAGAGAAGGCATTTTTGATTTGGCTCTAAAAAACGGCTCTACTCAAATTCATTCAAGAAGCGCGTTTATACAAGGTTTGATATTAATGAGTGAAGCTGAGGTTCCTCCGTTTTTGGAAGGAGCAAAACCTATCATTAAGAAAATTGATATCATTTGTAAAAAATACAACGTGTCAAGAATAAAACTTGCAATGCTTTTTGTAAAACAATTTGACGCAATTTCTCATTTAGTATTTGGGGTAGATAATATTGAGCAAGTTAAAGAAGATATTAAGATTTTCCAAGAAGATTTTTCAAGTGATATACTAAAAGAAATCGCAGATGAATTCAAAGATATAAGCACAGATATTGTTATGCCAAGTCTTTGGGTAAAGGGGTAAAAGGGTAAAAGTAGTTTTACGCTAAATTACTCCGCCTAATGTAAAAGGGGTAAAGGGGTAACGAAGTATAATTCTAAACCAATCTACGTAGTTTATAGTATAAATTTAATAGTATAAAAAATAGGGGTGAAAAATGAACACGACAATGCTAAAAAATACAAAATGTAAAGAACTGCAAGATAAGGCAGTAAAACTAATTCCGGGCATGACACAATTATTATCAAAACGTCCTGACAGATATTGCAGAGGCGTTTGGCCTACATATTTTAAGAAAGCTCAGGGTATTGAAGTAACTGACTTGGATGATAATAAATATTTGGATTTTAGTATTGGCGGCGTAGGAGCAACTGTTTTGGGTTATGCGGACCCTGATGTTAATAAAGCTGTTATTGATGTTATCAACAACGGTTCAGCATCAACTCTTAATCCGCCTGAAGAGGTTGCTTTAGCAGAAAAATTAATAGAGTTACATCCTTGGGCAGATATGGCAAGATTTTCTCGTTCCGGCGGTGAAGCTATGGCTATGGCTGTTAGAATTGCGCGTGTTGCTACCGGAAAAGATAAAGTTGTATTCTGCGGCTATCACGGCTGGATGGATTGGTATTTGGCCGCAAACCTTGGAAAAAAGGGTGCACTTGACGACCAGTGGATTGCAGGATTAAACCCTAATGGTGTTCCTAAAGGTTTAACAGGAACAGCTATTCCTTTCTATTACAATGATATCGATAACTTTAAGAAAGCTATAGAAGAAGCCGGTGATGATTTGGCGGCAATTGTCATGGAACCTGAAAGAAATTATACTCCCACACCTGAATTTATAAATGCTGTTCAAAGCATAGCAAAGGAAAAACAAGTACCTCTAATCATAGATGAAATTACTGCAGCATTCAGAATTTGTAATGGCGGTGCACACTTAAAACTTGGTTTCAAGCCGGACATGGCAGTATTTTCAAAAGCTTTGGGAAACGGTTTCTGCTGTTCTGCAGTAATAGGTAAAAAATGGGTTATGGAATATGCTCAAGATGCATTTATAACTTCTACAAACTGGACTGAAAGAATTGGTTCAACGGCAGCATTAGCAATGATTGAAAAGTTTGTAAGAGTTGATGCTTCAACTCATATGCTTGCTATTGCAGATAAAGTTTGGAATGTTTGGGAAACATTAGCAGAAAAACACGGCTTAAAAATTCATATTGGCGGATTTAAACCACTAATTCATTTTTCTTTTGAAAAAAATCATGCCGTAAATATTTCATATTTTTCCCAAGAGATGCTAAAACGCGGATTTTTAGCCGGCAGCGGTTTTTATGCAATGTATGCGCATACATTTGAAGATGTTGAAAAATATGCAAAAGCTGTAGATGAAGTTTTTGCTGAAATTGCAAAACTTGGAGATAAGGTAGAAGAACACCTTGAAGGATTGCCTGCAGCAAGCGGTTTTGGAAGGGTAAATTAATGTCTAATATTGCAATAATAACAGCAAGAGGCGGCTCTAAGAGAATCCCGAGAAAAAATATAAAAGAATTTATGGGTAAACCAATGCTCGGATACGCTATTGATGCGGCAATAAATTCAGGAATTTTCGATGCGGTAATGGTTTCAACTGATAGCGAAGAAATCGCAGATGTTGCAAAACAATACGGTGCAGAAGTTCCTTTTATGCGCTCTGAAAAAACTGCTAGCGATAGTGCTACAACCTTTGATGCTTTAGATGAAGTTATAAATGAATACAAAAAGCTGGGGAAAGAATACAACACATTATGCTGTATTTACCCCTGTGTTCCGTTTTTGAAATCTGAGACACTAAAAAACGCTTTTCAAAAGATGCAAGGACATGATGCTGTTATTCCAGTCTGCAAGTATCCTGTTCCTATAGAATGGGCAATGAAAATAGAAAACGGAATATTAATTCCAAACGACAGAGATGCTCAAAATATGCGTTCTCAAGATATCGAACCAAAATATTTTGATGTTGGTATGTTCTATTTTTGCAAAACAAATGCAATGTATCAATATAATTCTTTAACCCCAGAAGATACAGCTGCATTTGTTATTGATGAAAAAGAATGCCAAGACATTGATACTCCTGAAGATTGGGCAATGGCAGAGATGAAATATAAGGTTATGCATAATGTATAAACGAGGTTTAAAACTTTGGTCTTGTAATACAGATTTTTATTATGAAGAAGCAAAAAAGCTATACAATCAAGGTATTTTTGACTATATAGAACTTTATGTAGTACCTGAAACGCTTGAAACTCTGCCGAAATGGAAAGAGTTAAGAACCCTTTCCATTTGTGATAAAGAGCAGGGTGAAAGGTATTCTCAAACTCCCTCGCCCCTTGTGGGAGAGGGTTGGGGTGAGGGGTATAAAAAAGCCACACATTTTTATACAAAGCAAGCCCTTGAGTACTCAAAAGAATTAAGAAAAAATCAAACAGATGCAGAAAAAATATTATGGTATTATCTTAGAAATCGCCAATTGAATAACATGAAATTCAGAAGGCAAGAGGCTATAGGTAGCTATGTGGCTGATTTTGTCTGTTATGAAAATAAATTGATTATTGAACTTGACGGCGGCGGACATATAGAGCCGAAACAAGCTGAACATGATAACAAACGGGATGCTTTTTTAAATAAAAATGGATTTAAAGTAATAAGAATATATAATACGGAAGTGTATAAGAATATTGAAGGGGTTCTTGAGTATATATTGAATAGTGTTAAGGTTGACCCCTCACCCCTAACCCCTCTCCCACAGGGGGCGAGGGAAACAGCTTGTATTGATACTCCCGATTTAACGACTTTATCACAAGGGGCAGGTAAAACCGGTATTCCCTTCATCATACACAATGCACATTTTGCACAGGGATTTAACCTTGCAAAGCAGGAAAAAACGGAACGCAATCGTGAAATTTATGAGCAGACAAAACAATTCGCAGATGAATTAAATGCTGAATACATAATTTTTCATGGAGGAATTGATGGTGACATAAGAGAAACAGCCATTCAACTTGCTTTATTTAACGAGCCCAGAGCAATTATTGAAAACAAACCGTTTGTAGCTCTTCCCGGAACAATGGGTGGAAAATTCTGCCGCGGATACAATATAGACGAAATTAAACTTGTTATGGATACTGCAGGTTGTGGTTTTTGTCTGGATTTTGGACATGCAATATGCGCTGCTAATTCATTAAAATTGGATGTTTACAAATATTGCAATGATTTTTTGCAATTAAAACCAAATATGTATCATTTGACAGATTTAAAAGATATAACATCTCCATATGATTCCCACCTGCACTTAGGGACAGGACAATTGGATTTTAATAAAATTTTTACAATGATACCAAATAATAGTTACATAACGTTTGAAACGATAAAAAGTTCAAAAGAAAATTTAGATGATTTTGCCCAAGATATGAAATTTATAAATAATTATGAAATATCATAAATTTACAATTTTTATTTGAATTAATGTCATTTAGGAATGTATTACTAATTTTTATAATGAACAAATGTTCAATATAAGATTAGCAAATGAGTCCGATATAAAAAAAGTTTTTGAACTTTCCAATGATGATTTAGTGAGAGCAAACTCAATTAATCGTAACAAAATTTTGTGGGAAGACCACGTAAAATGGTTTAAAAACAGAATTAAAAACATTGATGAACCGTTTTATATAGTTGAAGATGAAAATGAAAATTTTATATCTCAAGTCCGATTCAACAAAGAAGATGAAGAATTAATCATATCTGTTAGTATTAATAAAAATTTTAGAGGTCATGGACTTGGCTGGCAAATAATATCAGAAGTTTCACAAAAAAATGGCAATTATCCGATAGTAGCGTATATTAAAGTTGATAATATTCCATCAAAAAAATCTTTTTTAAAAGCAGGTTATATTTTCAAAGAAAAAAAGATAATAAATGGTGAATATTATGAAAAATATATTCTTTTATAGCTGCTTTGCAATCGTGTAAAGCGCCTTAACATTATTATCTGATGATTTTTTAATAATAAAATCTAGTTCTTTTTCTAAATCTTCTCTTTTTTGTAGATTTTCAAAAGTGAATAAATCGCTTATTTTGCATGAAAAAATATCTGTAAACTTAACAAGGGTCTTTAATGACGGAAAACTTTTACCCGACTCAATTAATGTAATTTGACGCTGATTTACATCAGCCATTTCCCCAAGTGTAAACTGAGTTATATTTAATTTATTTCTGTACTGACGTATTTTTCGCCCTAATAATATTTTAATTTGTTCTTCATTCATAATTTGCTATATTAGGATATATTTTACAATATATTTTGCAATAGATAAATTCCTAGCTATATCATTTTTATTGTAATATATGATATTTAATGTTAATATAGTAACGTTATAAGTCATAAAAATTGATAATAAGTAACATTTATTGTAATAATAACGGGTGTTTTTATGAGTTTCGAACAAAAAATTGCATTAGTTGTAGGGGCAAGTAAAGAGGCTGTTTTTGCAATAGAGTCTGCTAAAAAATTGGGGTTTTACGTAATTGCCTTTGATGGTTGTAAAGATGCTGAAGGACTAAAATATGCAGACGAATATCACATTGTAGACATAAAAGATGCCGGTCAGATAATACATCGCTTAGGCAGTAGAATTCCTGATGTAATATTACCTGTACCTATAGGCAGATATTTAGTAACCAGCGGTTTCTTAAATGAATACTTTGATTTAAAAGGACCTTATTGTATGTCTACAAATATTTGTACAGACAAATATTTATTTCATGAAAGATTACACCCATATGGACTAAGAAATATTGATTCTGAACTTATCATTAATGGTGAAGTCCCTAATATAAAAAATTTACATTATCCAATAATTGTAAAACCGCGTTTTGGTTCAGGAAACAGAGAAGTTCGTGCTTTTTTTACAAAAGAGGATTTTGTTAACGAATTTGTCTCAAAAGCACCTTATGATGAAGATTTTATTGCAGAAACTCTTATTCAAGGAACAGAATATGGAGTAGACGGTGCTGTTATAAATGGAAATTTTAAATTAGTACTTCTAAGAGAAAAAAAATTGACAAATTATCCTTTTACACAATGTATAGGTTATTATTCAATAACAAAAAAACAAAAAGACCTGCTTGATAAAGTGAATAATTATTTAACCAAAATAATTTCAGTACTTAAGATTCAAAATGCATTATTGCACTGTGATTTAATGATTACAGAACAAGGAGAACCTATTGTTATAGAATTATCTCCTCGTCCGTCCGGACATTTTTTGCACAATAATTTTACAATCAAGGCTACAGGTATTGATGCAGTAAAAGAATATTTGCATTTTGTTTTGGATAAAATAAGTAATTTTACCCCTGTTCATATAAAAGAAATGTTAATTAGATTTTTTAATTTTGAAAATTGTAAAATTACAAAAATTCCAAATGCAGAATTATTGAAACAAAAATATAATATTATAGAGTATGTTTGCAATTTAAAAGAAGGAGACTTAGGGACTGTAAAAGATGGTCATTCTCTTATGAATCGAGGATATTTTATTCTTGATGCAGATACGCGTAAACTTTTAGATAAAAACGCAGAATCTATTTTGAATAATTTTGAAATAACAAAATATAATTAATCATTTATGATATAATTATTTAAGTTAAGGAGTGAATGTGGTACATACATATATTATTGCGGAAATGTCTGCAAACCATTGCGGAGATAAAGAATTAGCAAAAAAAATTATTGCCAAAGCAAAAGAAATTGGTGCAGATGCTGTTAAAATCCAAACATATACGGCAGATACAATAACAATAAACTGTAAAAATAAAGAATTTATGACTCAAGAAGGTGGTTTATGGGAAGGACAAACCCTGTATGAATTATACCAAAAAGCATACACACCTTGGGAATGGCAAGGTGAATTAAAAGAGTATGCGGATAGTATTGGGATAGATTTTTTCTCAACCCCATTTGACTACACAGCAGTTGATTTCTTGGAGAGCATAAGTGTTCCTTGTTATAAAATCGCTTCTTTTGAAGCTATAGAT
>CACZPB010000062.1 GCA_902782905.1 uncultured bacterium | reverse complement strand
TTTCTCTCTTTTCTTCGCAACAAAAGAGAGAAAGAAAATAGAAGATGCCAAGTAAACAAAGAAACTACAACTCAAAAATAAATCAATAAAGCAAATAGCTCCAACACACCAAAATACATATTAAGTTGTATATAGATCCAAAATTCACATATAAAAAACAAAATCTTGTAATTGTTCAAGATTTTCTAACGCTTTATCTAACACAAAACTTTGTGAAAACGCATCATTCTTTTCGCAAGAATCCCTTACCACCTCTACATAATTATATGTTTCACAAATTAAATTCTCTAATTTTCCTGTATTAATCTTCATATTTGCCACCCGTTAGATACATATATGTATCATTGTTTTTATTATATTAGATTGAATATATTTTGTCAATAGACTAATATATTAGATGAAATGACGAATAAACAAGAGAAAATTAGTAAAAAAATTGGCTTAAAAATAAAGCTTTTGAGAAATAAAATAGGGATTTCTCAAGAGGAATTGGGTTTTAGAGCCGGTGTAAGCAAGCAGCAAATCGGGCTGATTGAGCGCGGAGAGAGTTCTCCTACTATTGATACTTTAGACCAAATCGCACGCGCGCTTGAAATTGCCCTTACGGATTTGGTTGACACTTCTAAAATAGATTTATAAATTTTAGGATAGAATGTAGGGTGCGTCGTTTGACGCACCGCAGCAACAAAAAAGGAACTATATGAACATTAAATTAAGAGATTTTGAAATCGGCAATAATAAACTAACAATTCTTGCGGGGCCTTGCGCGGTTGAAACGCTCGATATTATGCGTCAAACGGCAGAAGGACTTAAAAAAGTTTGCGAAAAATTGGACATTAACTATGTTTTTAAATGCTCTTATGATAAGGCAAACCGCTCGTCCATCAATTCTTATCGCGGTTTAGGAATGGAAAAAGGGCTTGAATATCTTGGTAAAATTAAAGAGGAGTTTGATTTGCCCATTGTGACCGATATTCATACCCCAGATCAAGCGGATATTGCAGCAGAAGTCGCTGATATTCTTCAAATCCCTGCATTTTTGTGCCGTCAGACTGATTTGCTTGTGGCAGCGGCTAAAACCGGCAAAATTGTTAACATTAAAAAAGGTCAATTTTTAGCCCCTGAGCAAATGAAATCTTTAGTTAAGAAGGTTGAAGATAGCGGTAATAACAAAATTATGCTCACAGACAGAGGTGTAACGTTTGGCTACAACAACCTTGTGTCAGATTTTCGCGCTATTCCTATAATGAAGGAGTTTGGATATCCTGTTGTATTTGATGCAACACACAGTGTTCAAATGCCCGGGTCAAATGGTGATTCTACAGGCGGTGACAGAAGATTTGTACCGACTCTTGCAAGGTGTGCAATGGCAGCCGGAGCGGATGTTTTGTTCTTTGAGGTTCACCCAAACCCTGACGAAGCTCTTTGTGACGGGCCAAATATGCTGTTTCTAAAAGACGCTGAGGATGTTTTCAAAAAGTGCAAAGAGATTTTTGAGATAGTCAGAAATTAGCTATATCTCTTTTTTCTTTTTCTCAATTCTATTTTTTTTGTCTCTGTTTTCAAGCTCTTTTTTCATCTTGATAGCAAGCATAATTTGTTCCCCCAAAATTCTCTGACCTTTCATTGTTTCTGAGTGGCTTTTGGGGTCAAGTTCTATACGTTTTTCTTTCTTTTTGTCCTGAATTTTTTCCTGCTCACCTTTTGTTACAGTAAGGAATTTTGAAGAAACGCAGTTCTCTTTTTTTGCTTGTTGGAGTTCAACCTCGTGTAATCTCATTTTGTCATGAGACTTGTTGCCGCTCGGTTTTAGACCATATTGCATCATTTTCCGAATAATCATCGCATACTCATGGTCAATCGCACATCCAAAAGACGGCATAAAACTGTTTATCGGGTTGATATTTTCTGACATCACACATCCTTAAGTCTTGGTAATTGTGTTATCGGCAAAAATCTTAAAAACTTTAGGATTTTAAAAAATATTGTTACAAAGGTTAATAATATGCTAGAATTAAAACTATGCTAAAGACTGTAAAAAAACTTGATAAAGCTTTAAGAGGAGAAATAACTATCCCTGCGGACAAATCTGTATCACACAGAGCCGTCATGTTTTCATCTATTGCAAGGGGAAAGTGTACAATCAGAAACTTTTCAAGCGGTGCGGATTGTCACTCTACTTTGAATATATTTAAACAGCTTGGTGTTGATATTGATTTTGTTGATGAAAA
This sequence comes from uncultured bacterium, assembly GCA_902782905.1. GTDB lineage: Bacteria > Cyanobacteriota > Vampirovibrionia > Gastranaerophilales > Gastranaerophilaceae > CAG-196. Next base: position 1,506 of record CACZPB010000062.1, on the reverse strand, counting down.
AACGCTTCATATAAAATCAAACGGGGTTTTAAATTCAGATGGAATTGACCTGCCCCCTCTCGATGCGGGAAACTCCGGTACAACAACAAGACTTATTGCAGGAATTCTTGCAAGGCAAAAGTTTAACTCTACAATAATTGGTGACGAGAGCCTTTCAAAACGCCCAATGAAACGTGTTATAGAACCGTTGAGTTTAATGGGGGCAAAGATTGAGGCAAAAGACGGACATCTTCCGATGAAAATATACGGGCAAAAACTGCACGGCATTACTTACCCCTCAAAACTTGCAAGCGCGCAGGTTAAGTCTTGTATTCTTCTTGCGGGGCTCGGTGCAGAAGGAAAGACCGTGTTTTCTGAACCTCATCTTTCTAGAAACCACACAGAGCTTCTTTTGGACTATTTGGGCGCAGATATAAAATCAGAGGGAGAGGAAGTCACTATTTATCCATCGGAACTTAGCGCCAAAGACATTACGGTAGTGGGAGATATATCTTCTGCTGCATTCTTTATCGTTGCAGGACTTATTGTGGAAGGTTCGGATTTCGTTATAAAAAATGTCGGTTTGAACCCCACAAGAGCCGGAATTTTGGATGTTGTAAAGCGCATGGGCGGAGGGGTAAATATAATTAATAAAACTACCTGTTCAGGTGAAGATGTGGGTGATATCAGGGTGCAATACAATGACTCCTTGCGGGGGTGCGTAATTGAGGGAGATGATATTCCGCGCCTGATTGATGAGCTCCCTGTGATAGCTGTTTTGGCTTCTCAAGCTGAGGGTGAGACGGTTGTCAGAAACGCAGAAGATTTGAGAAACAAAGAGTCTGACAGGATTAAGTGCCTTGTGTACGAATTATCCAAAATAGGAGTCGATATAAAGGAAACTGCTGACGGATTTATTATCAGAGGAAAAACAAAGCTTAAAGGCGGAGCTGAGCTTGAGAGCTATCATGATCACAGACTTGCGATGAGTTTTTATGTCGCTGGTTTGATTGCCGAGGAAGAAATCGGAATAAACGGCTTTGAGTGGACAAAGATTTCGTTTCCTGAGTTTGAACGGTTGTTTGAAAAGCTTGAGTAGTGGAAATTTTCAATTATAAAAACCAACCGGCATGCTTAATTGCATGTTTTTGGCATGCCAAAATTTTTGATTGTTTTTTTATCGAAAGTGTAAGTTTCACAATTAATAAGCCTTTTGGATTTTGTCAAGAAAAACTTACTTTTTTCATGAAAAAAATGTTACAAATTTAACAATATTACAAAATGTAAAAACCTTGTTATTACTGCATTTCAGACCTTTGTTTAGTTTTATTAATTTGTTGATTAGATGTACTTTTTGAATTATCATTTATATAGTGGATTAGATTTTGGGTCGAGAATGTTATTCTCATAATAGAGGTAAGTTAGAAATAAAATAGCTAACCTTTCAATGTACGATTAGGAGGTTTATCAGTCATATGCAGAACAGTTTAAATAAAGAAGCAAATGTAGTAGATTTCTCATCAGCAA
>CACZPB010000061.1 GCA_902782905.1 uncultured bacterium | reverse complement strand
GGCTCACTCAAAATCAAGAGATGAAGTTAACGCAAGAATAGCAGAAATAGGCTTTAAATTAAAAGGTTTGGACGAAAACTCTAAAGAAGCAAAAGCTTTGATACAAGAAAGACGAGAACTTGTAAAAGATTTAGCCAAAATTGCTTATATGATGCAAGCTTCTAATGGTGATATGACCGTCACTTTATTCAATGCCGGAGAAATAGAACACGGCAACAGAGTTGATTATTTTGCAAAATATGGTCTTGATACAGAAGAAAAACGAAAGAAATTCTTTGACGAAAATAATATAGATTCAATTAATCCTGAAAACAAATATGTCCCTATTCAACCTCGTTCAGAACTTGATGCTATTCTTCTCGGAACAGGAATTGCACTTCCGGTCGGAACTGTATTTATGAATTCAAACGCTAAGGATAAAGCCGAATATGTCGTTAAAGAAATAGGCGGAAAACTTGGTATCGTAAGAAAAGACGGCGGGAAAATCGTGATGGACGGCAAAACCTCCAAAAATGGAGTTATGATTCTTAAGCATTTGAAAAAACTGGCATTCAGAGGCAGAAAGCCTTACTTTAATAAACAGTATAATATTGTTTCAAACCCGTATACAAAAACTACACCTATAGAAGAAGGCAAAAATTTATCAGTAATTGCTAAATAAAATCCTTCGCTCCGCGGAAGAGAGTATGCCTAAGACATGTGGGGTAAATAGAATCAATTTAAAACTTTTTCCTCTCTTGGGGAGGGAGAGGGTATTATTAACATCAAAACTTTCCAACTTTATATCAACTGAAGCGCAACAGCGATTTATCTTGAACATTTTAAAACCACTTCGTCACTCAATCACCCCTTCAATCCGTCACATTAAAAAAAGCCAGCAATTAAAATTTATTTATACACACATAAAAAAAAACCACTCGGTGTGTGTGATTCGAGTGGGTTTGTTTTCTGCATCCTAATGGTCTTTTTAGTGTTTATTATCTAGGAGTTTATATGATTTTGGGGGTTGTTTGTTTTTGCTATTTAGTGTTTCGACTACACTTAAAGTGTGTAATTATATTATTGCACATAAGAAAATAAAGTCAAGCATTTTATTTAAATAAAAAATTTTCGCTTACAGAAACACTCAAAAACAAATAATAGTGGCATATTCAGCCAGTTTACATATCTTAACATAATTTTGTACTAAAATATGAAAAAGGGTACTAAATACAATTAATACCCTTTTCCTGCTTTTTATACTCTATTATACTTTCTTACACTATTCTTCTAAAGATTGATAACCGGCTTTATGTGTTTTTAAAAGCACACCTCTTTTAGAAGTTTGTATGAAATCTATCATTTTCTCTATATATTCGTTCATAGGAATTTCCGCTTTGATTTTTTCAATAGCCTGAGTTGTATTATATTCATCAGAAATCAAAAGCTTGAACGCTTCATTTGTTGCAGTTCTTACTTCCTGCGTAATTCCTCTGCGCTTCATTGCAATAACATTCAATCCTCTCGGGACAGGCGGTCTGCCTTCTCCTTTAGAATATGGCAGTATATCCTGACGAGAAGCTGAGAAGCCCGAAATAATTGCCATATCGCCAATTCTTATATTTTGATGGAACACACTCATTCCACCTACAAAAGCACCAAATCCGACGTGAACATGACCTCCTAGAGTAACCAGATTTGCTAAAATCACTTGGTCTTCCAGAACACAGTTGTGAGCGATATGAGCACCTACCATTATTAAACATTTATTTCCGACTCTTGTCGTAAAATCTCCGCAAGCTGCACCGCGGTGAATAGTAACATTTTCTTTTATTATTGTATCATCGCCTATAATAACCTGGGTCGGTTCACCTTTATAACCCAAGTCTTGAGGCTCTGAGCCTATTGTTGAGAAAGGAGAAATTGTGCATCTTTCACCGATTTGAGCAAACTCAATATACGCGTTTGCAATAACTCTTGTTCCTTTGCCGATTTTTACACCCTCACCAATAACTACATTTGGTCCGATTGTAACACCTTCAGCAATTTCCGCAGACGGATGAATTACAGCAGAAGGGTGAATTAAGCTGTTTTCTAAAACTGTATTTGTCATTCTCTTTCTCCGTTATTATTAAAATACTCTACTTGACAAGTATAATATAAAAAACGGTTTTTCTTGAAAATATTTATATAATATTAATATGGGCTAAAAAGAGGAGCTTTTTGAGAAACAGATAAAAAATTAATTTAAAAGTCTTGTAAAATTACCGGATGAGCTGTATGTTTCCATCTTTTTCAATTCTGCTTCTACATCAATTGTTGACATGCCGGAAGTTTTTACTATATCAACCAAGAGCTTTTCAAATACCAAGTAAAAAATAACAGCTTGATTATCTCCTTCTTGAAGGCTTGCAAGCACATCGTTAACTATAAGAAGTGCTTCTTTGTATTCTTCGCGTCTGTACTTTTCTTTTGCTACAAAACTTTTTGCAATTAATAAAATATTAAATATAGCAGATTTTTCTGTCTTTTTTATTACATCACTGTATATACTATCTGCCTTTACAGGAATATTCATTTTTGCATAAGAATTGGCTATCAACAAATCGCAAAAAAGTTCCAGCTGGGTTTGATGAATATCTGCTGCCAGCAGTTTTGCCTGATATATATTCTGAGCAAATGTTTTACTGTCGTGAGCGTGTAATGACAGTTCCTGCAATATCAGATAGATTATTTTTGTAAACGGAGTTGCTTCCTCTATGTTTGATGGAGCAAATTCTTTTCCCGCAATATAATCTCTAATTGCTAGCACGCTATCCTTATCAGGAAGTTCTGTGTCAAATGAAGCATGTATTTTATCAAAAAATTCATCTAAATCTTCCGAAGCTGTAATAAGCTTTGCGAATGCTGCCAGCCTGAATGTTTCAAGCATGTGAGAAACAAAAAGATTGACTGAAAAATTGACCGGTTTTATTTTTTCTATATTATCCGGCTTTATGATTTTTAGCAAATCTTCTGCTATCTCTATACACTCTTTGTATTTTCCTATATTAAACAATATTTCTATATTTATTAATGATAATAAAAGAAATTTTGTATTAACAACTCCGTTTACTATGAGTGTTGGATTAGGAATTCTTGTCAGTATATTATGCATTAGCGTACGAGCTTCAGAGTAATTAGAAGAAATCAATGCTCCTTGTAGCATCATATTAGAGAGTTTTACAATTTGTTCATCATCATTTTTGTTTATTGCATCAACGAGCAAAACATTCTCTATAGAATATATTTTCTCAGGAGAATACCTGTATAAACTCATAAGAATGTTCTGAAAAACTTCCTTCTTATTGGCTTCTATTTCTTCTTCAGAAATCTTTTTACCCACATGTTCCACTATAGAGAGAGATGCCAAACAATTTTTCAAATATGCGTCAAAATCACCTACAGCCATCGCAAACTGTGAATTTTTCCAAAGGATCATGTACTGTTCTTTAAACATAGATAAATTACCAAAAAGAATTGCGAGAGTTGTATTGTCAAGACCTTTTGATACCTTTGCAAGAATTGTTTTGCACACATATTCCTGAGCCTCTTTTTTCAACGATTCTGATATTACAGGCTTCAAAATTGTATAATTATTTATGTGCAAAATATTGTTTTTAATGTATGCAAAATCTTTATCTGTCAACAATTTTAAATTTTGTTCAAAATCTTTTATACCCAGCGTTTTTAAAAGAGTCAAATCGAGCCTTTCACCTAAAAAATATGAGTATGCAAGTATCATTGAAGCATCGGGACTTTGTGCCAAATTTTTTAGCCGAGCTCTTAAGAGACTTTTCAAATCAGATGGCAATATTACTGAATTATTGTTTTTTATAAGCAGCTTATTTTCAAAACTTATAAGCACGTCTTTTTCTTTTAAAAACTCTATCGCGTTATCGAAATATAGTTTGGAACCGCAATAATTTTCACATATTTTTTCATAATAAAAAGATTGTATAAAATCAGTTGCATCTTCTTTTATGTTTGAAATCAGTGAGTCAACAGCAGAGTCTACAACGGATATTTCCGTATAGAGAGGAGTTCTTAAAAGACCTTTAAACTTTGAATGAACCGAAACTTCGTTATTTGTAACAAAAAGAAACTTAACGTTTACTTTCTTAAATCTGTCAAAATATATTGACAGAGTTTGCAATGTTGTATCATCTATATTTTCAAACCCGTCAATGATTATAACACAATCCTTTAAGGACGCCAGAAAATTGCCGAATTCTTCCATATAAGCATAGCGCGCATCCTCCGGTGTTGCAGCTTTTTTTGCAAACCCCTTTAAAAAATTTTTAATCGCTGCAAAAGGTTTTGGATCAAAAGTTGAACTTACAAAACCGCTATGGGAAGAAATATCGTAATACTCTCGAAAAATTGTTTCAAATACACCCCAGGGTCTGCAACCGGTTGATTCTGTACAGGCAACATACAGAGGTTTTTGTCCTTGTGATTCATAATAGCGTATAAGTTCAGAAGTATTTATTTTATTATCACTTTCTGTTTTTAATGCAATTATAATATTACTATTTAACAAAGAAAACACTTCATTAGCTGTCGTTTTTTCGAATTTGCATTTTGAATTTATATCAAAGACCTTAAATCCGAACAAATCTTCTTTCTTTTCTCTTACTGAACTTTTTTTAACATTGTTATTTTTTATTTCAGTTTTTATATCCTCTGTACTATTGTTCGGCGGAATAATATAATTATGCAAAACAACTTCATATAACATAAGAGACTCACCATCTATATCTATAGAATAAAGAGAATCCGTCTTATAATTTTTTGAGACACAATCCTGAACATATTGATCAAGTATAATTTGCATACTCTTGTAATATTTTGGTTCGTCTTTTTTGATATTCAAGAGTTTTACTTTACTTTCCTTTGTCTTATTAACAAGCAATTCTTCTGCATTTTTCTTTGATACTGTAATTGTTAGTTTAAGAGGAACGTTTAATTCTTCCAATATATTTTTATTAAGCTCAGAAAAACCATTGGCTATTTTAATTGCATATCGCATAGCCTTATCCGCAGAAGTGGGAAATGAAAGTTCTTTGTTTAAGTTAATTACATATTCATCCCCGTATTTGATAATTCGTCCGTCAATATTTTTTAATTGTGCTTTTAAGACGTTAGTCAGTTTTATTAAAAACTTGGTATACAATTCATTTGACGCAAGCACTCGCCTAATTGAGTTTAACCCGCCAAATTTTATATTTATAGATGCAAACTCATCACTCTCACACTCTTGATACGCAACACTGGTTTTAACGGAAAATCCGCATTTACATTTCTTTGCAGAAGTCGAAATCATCCTCCCGCATTTTGAACATTTTTCAAGAATTATATATCCGCATTCCGAGCAAACTGAATTTTGTCCGAGTGTATGACAATTAGGACATACTAGGGCAAAAACCTTGTGACAATGCGGACAGCTTTCTATATTATCAGGTATATTTTTATGGCATTTTGAGCATTCCATAGAATTGATTATAGTCTAAAATTATGTATTATGCTATACTTCATAAAGAGGGGGAACTTTTTGTATGAACTTTATTAATATAATAATTGAGCCTGCTATAATCATTATTACAGCTGCATTTTTGTGTTTTATCTTTTTCATAATCAAAAACTACAGTTCAGTAAATAAAAATCTAAACGGTGTATACCAATATTTAAAATCTATAGAAAGAAAAGAACTTTCATACCGATTTAAAGAAATTGATAGTTTTATGACAAACAACAACTACACATCAACAATTTGGGAAGATTTTAAAAAAGCACTTATTTTCCCAGAAAAACTTTTTGTAGCTTCACAGAATTCCAATAATACAGGTGAAAATTTTTCTGATATATATTTAACAGTTGATGCTTCGTACTTTTTTAATGAAGAAACTTTAGTTTTTTCAAAGATTAACAATAAATTCATTCAAATAATGCCAACTCTTTTAACCGGACTTGGACCGTTTTTTACATTTTTAAAAATGGCAATTGCATTTACTTCCGTTAATTTCTCCGATGAAGCAAATATAGGAGCTTCTCTGAACGGTTTGATTACAAACATACAAATTGCAGCTTTATGTTCTGTTTTTGCAGTTGGTTTTTCACTTTTGTTTATGTTTATAGAAAAAATTCTGTACAATAGAATGTGCAAACAATACTACCTCGCAATACAAAAAGAATTCATAAGACTCTTTGATGTCGTTACAAGCGAAAAATTCCTTATAGATATTGTAAAAGAAGCAAAAATTCAAAACGCCGTAAATGAAAAGTTTTTAAAAACACTGCCTGAAGATTTTGCAAAATCCATATCAAAAACTATTGGTGAGACAACAACACCATATTTGGAAAATATTTTGTATAGCCTTAATAAGCTTAACGAAAGTATAAGCAAAAACGGCGGCAGCGGGGATGTTGTAGACAAATTATTCTAATCGGAGAAAAAATGAGAATAAGACCAAAAAGCGATAATACAGGAGATAATAACATATTTTGGGTTACAATGACTGACCTTATGACTGCACTTGTGCTTGTATTTATTGTGCTGTTTTTCTATTCTTATTTAGCACACTATTTTGATAACGTTCAAAAAAATATGGCACAAAAACAGGCAACGGAAACTCTTCAAAAAGCATTAAATGACCAACAAATTAACGCAAAAGTAGAACCGTCAGGAGTTGTAAAAATACAAGACTTGGAACTTTTTGATCTGAATAGCTACGAACTTTCTGAAAAAGGAAAAACATATCTTTCCAAATTTTCTCCCGCTTATCTCAATTCACTTTTTTCTAATGAATATATGAACAAGAATTTAGACAAAATTATAATCCAAGGTCATACAGATTCTCAAACTTATAAAGGTCAGTATTCGGCAGACGAACAGTATATGAAAAACATGGATTTAAGCCTAAAGCGTGCTTATTCGGTTGCAAACTATATGACAAATACTCCGTATAATAAAACACACGGAAATAAACTCAGAAAAATGATTGTAGTTGAAGGCGCAAGCTATTCAAGCCCCATACTTATCAACGGAAAAGAAGATTACAACAAAAGCAGACGGGTAGAACTCAAGCTTGTTATGAAGGGGGCAAAAAGTTCTCAATAAAAAATTTTTTCAATAAAAAAAGACCGAAAAATTTTCGGTCTTTTTTTATTCTATATGTTTTCCTATACAGAAGCAAGCTTTGCTTGGCTTTCAAGCTGTAATGTTACTGTTGTAATATCACAAACAGTTGAAGGTCCAAAGTATTGAATAGCTCCAGGGAAAAGATATCTGTCATTTAGTGCCCAATCTTCTCTGTTTGCTTCCAATTTTTTGAAAACGGGACCATCAAGTTCAACAAGAGCTTTCTTGATAACAGGCTTCATTTCGCCGTGTCTTCTTTCCATATTCATCATCATTGTAAGAGGAACACCGCCTGCAATCCAATCATTTGCAGGTTCTGTCAAGTTTCTTACTGATGAAAGGTAACCTGTTAAACCGAAATTGATTAATGCAAAAGCATTAAAACCAAGTGAGTAGCAATAATCTGCATCAAAGTTTGAAGGGAAAGCACATCTTCCTTCATATCCGAAGAAGTGTGATTGAGTTGAGAACTTGCCAGTGTATTTGCCGGCTTTTTTAAGTTCTGCAAGTTTTGCTTCTATCATAGAGATAAGAAGTTTTTCTGTTTCAATCTTTGATACTTGAACATTACCGTGAGGGTCTCTATCCATCAATAATTGAGATTTAATTAAAGCCGGAAGTGATTTGAATACTGAAGAATTTTCGCTTGAAAGAGAGTTTTCAATAATAGCGATTTTTTCGGCATCTGTTCCGTTTGAGTATTTGCTGTCTTTTTCCAAAGACGGCATAATGTCATTCAAGTTTGCAATCATTGACTTAAGCTCAGGAACAAACTCTATCAAACCTTCAGGGATAACTGCAATACCAAAGTTTTTACCCATTTGTGAACGACGAACGATAATATCTGTCATGTAATCTATGATAGAAGAAAGAGACATTTTTCTTTGTTCTACTTCTTCAGAGATTAATGTAATGTTTGGCTGAGTCTGTAAAGCCGCTTCCAGAGCAACGTGAGATGCGCTTCTTCCCATGATTTTAACAAAGTGCCAATATTTCTTAGCAGAATTTGCGTCTCTTTCGATATTGCCGATTAATTCACCGTAAGTTTTTGTTGCAGTATCAAAACCGAATGAGATTTCGATTTGCTCGTTCTTTAAGTCACCGTCAATTGTTTTTGGGCAGCCGATAACTTGAATACCCGCGTTATGCGCAACAAACCATTCAGCAAGTAGTGCTGCGTTAGTGTTAGAATCATCGCCGCCTATTATTACAACAGCAGAAATGTTTAACTTTTTGCAAACTTCCCAAGCAGATTGGAATTGTTCTTCTGTTTCCAATTTTGTTCTGCCGGAACCTATGATGTCGAAACCGCCTGTGTTGCGGTAGTCATTGATAAATTCATCGTTGAATTCTACATACTTGCCTTCAATAATACCGCTTGGACCGCCTAAGAATCCGTACAAATTGTTTGAAGGATTAGCTTGTTTTAAAGCATCATATAAACCTGCAATAACATTGTGTCCACCCGGAGCTTGACCACCGGATAGTATTACACCAACATTTCTCAAACTGCTTGAAGATGATTCTGTAGTAGTTTGGAAAGTTACTGTTGGTTTTCCATAAGTATTTTTAAATAAAGCCTTGATTTCATCTTGGTTAGCAACTGATTGAGTTGCAGAACCTTCGATTGATTGAAGGTGGTTGATACCTGAAGCTAATGATGAAGGTAATTTTGGCTGGTATTTAAGTCTTTCAACTTGTAATGGTGATAGATTTGTCATAAAAGTTTTCCTTTCTTATATTAAACCCAACGATGTTTGATTACAGTTTAACACAAAAGCAAAAAATATTTTTACTTGTTTTAGTAAAAAAAAGGAGATATTATGCACATTAATTTTGTAAACAATCAATCACTAAATTTCAGCGGATATTTACCTTTATCAAAATATAAAGGAATTTTATTGAAACTTACAGAAAGTGATAAAGAACATATAGCAAGCCTACAAAAGCAAATAACAGATTTGGAATGTAACATGTATGAATATTCTTCGCTACATACTTCAAAAAAAAGAACAAGTGATATACAAGAACGCAATTATAAAGCTTATTGCAAGTATGTTCAAGCTACCATAAATAGCTTAAGAGATAAAATAAAAGAAACCAAAGTACATAGGCTTAAAATACAAAAAGCTATTCAATCTCAAGAAAAACTAAGTTTTGAAAAATTAGTTTAATATCCGTTAAGTAATAATAAACTTGCCCAAATGATTATGATACCTGACATAACACCTGTGATTGCGTAGTGCCAGTCACCGTATTCGTGAGAAAGCGGTAGGAGCGTATCAAAAGAAATGTATATCATGATTCCAACAACGGCAATTAATAAAAATCCGATAAAAGCTTCCGGTAAGAACCAATTAAGAAGCCCAAGCCCGATGATAGCACCAATCGGTTCTGTTATACCTGTCCAAAAAGAATACCAAATAGCTTTGCGTTTCTTACCTGTAGCATGGTATATAGGAAGTGCAACAGCAATACCTTCAGGGATGTTATGAAGTGCAATTGCAATTGCAACAGAAGCACCGAGAGCAACATTTTGAGATGAGACAAGGAAAGTTCCTAAACCTTCGGGGAAGTTATGGATTGCAATGGCAATCGCTGTTAAAAGACCTGCTCGCTTTATTCTGTGTTTTCTTTTACAATGCTCGTCTGCTAGAGCACAATCATCATCAAAATCATCTTCTTCGACATGGTCGGGGATAAATTCATCAATAAGTTTAGCTATGACGACACCTGTTATAAAACCCAAAAATAAAAGCCAATGATATTTAACAGGATAATAAGATTGCAAAAGTCCTTGAGCCGTATCTAAAATTTCAGTTAGGGAAACAAAAATCATGACACCTGCAGAGAACCCTAAACCTAAAGATAAAATTTTAAGGTTATTTTTGTGAACAAAGAATGTAATAAAGCCGCCGATTACAGTTGCAAATCCGGCTAAAAAAGTCATTAAAAGAGGTATCTGCCAGTGTTCTAACATTGCTATTTGTTTCCTTACGAAATAATAATATCATAAAAAAAATTTTTTAACCCCTTTACAAAAATTTTTTAGCAAGTTATATTCAAAGAGTGGTTAGTAAAACAAAACCGCAGATGACAATTAAATATGGGAGCGTAGCTCAGTTTGGTTAGAGCGCATGCCTGTCACGCATGAGGTCGCGAGTTCGAGCCTCGTCGTTC
>CACZPB010000060.1 GCA_902782905.1 uncultured bacterium | reverse complement strand
TTCAACTTGGCTTTGTTTCCTTGCTAAAAGACTGTCTTCCATCACCCCTTGCGTGAGCGAGGTTGGGGGTGAGGGATTCTTAGAAAATGAGATAAGTTCATTAATGCTGAGCGGTTGAATACAGGTCGTAGTCAAATCATACAAAGCGCTTGCTTCATACCTGTTCATCCATTCTTCTATTTTAAAAGGCGCTATCTTGACCATTATTAAACCTTATTAAAACCTCCTTGGCGGGAATTGAACCCACGGCCTTGGGCTTCGGAAACCCACGCTCTATCCAACTGAGCTACAAGGAGTTTTGTAATCCTACATATCTAATCCTAAATCCAAAGTAGGAGCTTTTGCAACTATTGCGCTTGAGGATATGATATCAACTCCTGTTGAAGCTATATCTCTAACTGTCGACAAATTAACGTTTCCGCTTGCTTCAACAACTGCTTTGTTATCTATAAGTTTAACGCACTCTCTCATTTGTTCTAATGTCATATTGTCAAGCATAATAATATCAACTCCGCAAGCAAGAGCTTCTTTTACTTGTTCAATATTATCACATTCAACCTCAATTTTATGAGCGTGCGAAATATGTTTTTTAAGTCTCTCTACAGCTTTTGTAAGCGAACCCGAAAACTTGATATGGTTGTCTTTTATCATTGCGCAATCTGCAAGATTAAATCTGTGAAGGCTGCCTCCGCCGATTTTAACTGAGTATTTTTCAAATGCTCTGAAACAAGGAGTTGTTTTCCTTGTATCAACAATTTTTGCTTTATATTCGCCGATAGCTTTTTGATATTTATTTGTTTCTGTTGCAATACCGCTCATTCTTTGAACATAATTAAGGGCGGTTCTCTCTCCCATAAGAATATATCTTGCAGGCCCTTCTATATCAGCAATTTTATCACCTTTTTTTATCTCGTCTCCGTCATTAAAATAAAATTTTATATTTACATCGGGAGAAAGGATTTTAAAAACTGACTCAAAAACATTTTTACCGCAAAAAATTCCGTCAACGCGTGTATTTAATTCACAGGACATTCTATCTTCTTCATCTGTTAAGTAATCGGTTGTTATATCGCCAAAACCTATATCTTCTTGAAGCGCATTCTTTACGTGTTCTTCTATAAAAAATTTGTTAAGCATAAATAAGCTCCTTCTCCTCTGTTTTTATAATATTGGAATGTCTTGCCTCAAGATTTGTTTCTCTATAATCGCTTCTTGCATGAGCGCCTCTGGATTCTTTACGCTCAAGTGCGCTTTCTATAACTATGGAAGCTACGATTAACATATTTCTGTATTCATACTCATCTCTATTCAAGCATTTGTGCATTCTCTTAAAACTATCTTTGAGTTTTTCCACTTCTTTTTTTGCATGAATTAGTGATGCTTCGTCTCTTACGATTCCGACATTGTTCCACATAATACTCTTAAGCTCTGATTTTAATGCTTGTATATCGTATTCTCTGCCGCTTATAGAACGAGAGTAGACATCAATCATTTTTTTAATACCTTCGTCTATTTTCTTTGGCGTTTCTAAATTTGCAAAAGAAAGATAATCCGCAAGTTCGTACGCACAGACTACACACTCTAAAAGCGAGTTACTTGCAAGTCTGTTCGCACCGTGCAAACCTGTAGAAGCTGCTTCGCCAATTGCATAAAGCCCTTTTATAGATGTTTTCCCGCTAACATCAGCCTTAATTCCGCCCATTGTATAATGTGCAGCAGGCGCTACCGGAATAGGTTTCTGGGATATATCAATGCCTTTGGTTTTGCACTTGGCAGAAATAGTCGGAAATCTATTCATTAGCTTAAGCGGATTTATAATCGAAGCATCCAAAAATACGTTTGAGGAATGTTCTTTTTTCATCTCAGAGTATATGGCGCGTGTAACAACATCTCTTGGTGCAAGCTCACGTTTGTCACTATATCTGGACATAAATTGCTCGCCTTCTTTGTTGATAAGCTTAGCTCCCTCTCCCCTTACCGCTTCAGATATAAGAAATCTTTCTTTGCTTTCAGGACTTATTGCAAGAGCCGTCGGATGGAATTGGATAAACTCCATATCCTGTATTGCAGCACCGGCTTCATAAGCAAGAGCTATACCGTCACCTGTTGCCCCGTCAGGATTAGTTGTAAATTTATAAAGCTGTCCGACACCGCCAGTCGCTAAAATGAGCGCTGATGTATAAATAACTTCGTGTTCGCCTGTAAGTTCATTAAATACAATAGCACCTTTGCATTCTTTTTCGCGGCTTATTAAAAGCTCTACTGCCATAGAGTTTTCCATAACTGTAATATTTTTATCTTCTAAAACAGCATTTCTAAGCCCTTCTACAATGCCTTTTCCTGTTGCGTCTCCGCCGGAGTGGAGTATGCGCCTGATACTGTGAGCTGCCTCCAAGGTAAATAGCAATTCCCCATTTTCGTTGCGGTCAAATTTTACACCTGTTTTTATCAAATCATTCACGACTTCGTCAGATGCCTGTGAAATAGCTTCTACAGTTTCTATGTCACTTAATCCCGCGCCGGCCTTTTGTGTATCTTTAACGTGAAGTTCTACATTGTCATCCCTGTTTTGGTGCAAAACTGCAACAATTCCGCCCTGTGCGTACTTGGAGTTGCTCTCGCCCAGTGCGGATTTTGTAATTATTAAAACACCGTCAGGTAAATTTGAATGCTCGGATATCTTAAGTGCCGCATATAGTCCTGCTGCACCGCTTCCAATAATAACTGCGGAATATTCCGAATATTTCATTATTTCTCCTCAAGGCTGTGTCTTTAATAATATTTTAGAACAAAAACGATTAAAAAAAATAAAATTATTATAAAGATTTATAAAAAAATTAGTAAAAAAAGGGCGAATGTTAAGTTTTGTAAAATGAAAAATTTTTAATTTTATTTGCTTAACATTCTTAACAATTGTAATTAAAATTTAAAACCCCCGAAAATAGTGCGCTCTGGCGGCAAGAAAATTCATTTTGTTAACTTTTGTTAAGAAAAAGGTTCTTGATGCTAAAGAATTTCAAAACCTATCCGTAACCACAAGTATCAAAGGTAAACAAAAAGTTGATTAGGAGTAAGTGGTTATGAAAAAAGTTTTAGTATTATTCGCAGCATTTGTATTTTTAACATTGAACCAAGCGTTCGCATACAGAGCAACAGATTTTTCTTCTGATTCAAAAATTGTTGCAGCAATAAATATGTTAGAACAAGCAGGTGAAACAGACGTTTTAAGAAATCTTCAAAGACACGCAGTTAGAGTTTCTTTTGAAGATATGGGAGCAATCGGTGTTACTTCAAAAGCATTTGCAGTAAGCACTTATAACAAATACGGAACAAGAGTTATTATGATTAACTCTATGTATAAAAATGCACCTGTTGAACAAATCGCTTGTTTAATCGCACACGAAAGCTGCCATACAAAAAGAGTAGCTGATTTGGAAGAAGAAACAATCGCTACACAAAAAGAAGCAGCAACTTGGATAAGATTGAAATCAGATTCAAAAGTTTATCCTGAATCAAAACTTACAACAAGACTTGATAAATTGAGCGGTATGTATATGGCTTCAAGCCAAGGTAACAACCTTATTCAAAACAAAATTGCTAACAACGGTTTCTACAGAACTCAATTAGGACTTAACTAATAGTCGAAATATATATTTACCCTAATCAACTTAAATTTTAATCAATCTCAAACGAGGTTGATTTTTTTTTGTATTGACCAGATGGTCTATATGAGTATATCCAAACTTTAACCCATTGATTGATGGCATGGGCATGCCAATCTTGTACACTGTTATCAAGGGAGAGAGAGTATATTATTATGAAAAAAGCGTTGTTATTTTTAGGAATGTTTTTATTTTCTGTAGTATCAGTGCATGCAGAAGATAATGTTTTACAATCAATAGAAATTGTGCCGGTAAAAGACAGTTATAATATCGTTTTAACTGCGGATAAGCCTGTTGACGTTAAAAAATCTGTTGAAGCTCAGAACAGAGTAACTCTGAATATGAAGGGAATACGAGCTTCAAAAACCCTAAACACGGTTTATAATAACGTATCCAACGTAGATACCGTTATGGTTGAACCGAACGGAAACGGTATCAGTTTGTTTTTCCAAGCAGAAAATGCGGCTGCTGCAACCGTTTCTTTTGACAGCATTGCGCCGATAGCAGCGCCGGTAAAAACTCAAAATCAACGAGTAAAATTAAGCAATCCTATTGAAAGCTACGCTCCTATTTATAAAGAAGATTATAAATCAGATAAAACATCAAATCTGTTTAAGAAGCTTACAAGTAAGGCAGATTTTGTGAGTGAAGATGTTCAGGAAAATGTCTCCGATTTGGGCGGCAAAATGGTTTCTTGGGGCTTAGTCGGGCTTTTGGTATTTTCAGTTGTCAAGTTGTTTAAACGCAGAGAGCCTGATATGAAAATCGGTCTTTCTCAAGGTTTAAATGAAAGAGAAATTGATATGTTTAAAGGAGCATCACCACTTGGCGTTTCTTATTCTTCTCTTCCTGAAAAGCCGTTTACTAATGTAAATTATGGAATCAATGCTTACCAAAGAGAGAATCGAAATCCTTATGAAGAAGAAATTACATTCCACAATCCGAGATTGCAAAATTATGTAAGCCCTCTTGTAAGAAATCAATTAAGACAGCAAATGCAAAGACCTGCTGTAGAGACGGCTTCTCAAGCGCAAGCAGTTGCAACAGCGCCGGTACAACAGCCGGTAAGAAAGCAACACACAACTCCGGTTAACACAGCTCCTGTTAATCAAACAAATCCGAATATTGATAATTTGAAATTTTTGGAATCAATGACAGCTATTTATGAAAAGAGCGGACGTCATGATTTAGCGCAAGGA
>CACZPB010000059.1 GCA_902782905.1 uncultured bacterium | reverse complement strand
ATTGAGTGCATATCGTCTCTAAACCCTTGTTCAAGTTTTGCAAGTCTTGCGTAAGAGCGCCGAGCAATTTTTTCAGATTTTTCCTGTCTAAGCTCTGTTAAAATATCTTTAATCTCGTCTTTTGCTTCGTCCAGTTGGTTTTCAAAGCGGTCTTTGATAATCTTTAGTGATTTTTTCTTAGCCTTTTTCTGCTCATTTAGTTCTTTTTCATAATGTTTTTTAAGCTCTGCTGCTTCTGAATTTAGAGTCTCCGCTTCTTTTAAGTTTACATCGAGTTTTTGCTGAGTATCTTGAAGTCTTTCTACAACCAGCGTTGAGCTGTCTCTTTGTGTAACAAGAAGTTCTTTTGCTTTCCAAACGAGTTCTTCGCTAAGCCCCAAATTCAGAGAAATTGCAATGGCGTTGCTAAGCCCAGGAATACCTATTACGAGTTTATAAGTTGGCTTTAAAGACTCTGTATCAAATTCAACTGAAGCATTTTTAAAATAGTTGTCTGTGTATTCCAATGTCTTAAGCTCGCCGTAGTGCGTCGTAATAAGAGAAAACGCGCGTTTTTTCTCAAATTCTTTCATAATGACTTCAGCAAGCGTTGCTCCCTCTTGTGGGTCTGTTCCTGCGCAAAGCTCGTCAATAAGTATAAATGTTTCAGAATCAGCTCGGTTAAGAATTGTTATAACGTTTTTCATATGAGAAGAAAACGTGGAAAGGTTTTGCAGTATACTTTGCTCATCACCAATGTCAGCAAGTACCTTCTCAAATGGGTAAATATGAGCTTCCGCACAAGGCAGAAACATTCCCGATTTCGCCATTAAAATAAATAATCCTACTGTTTTTAGTGCAACTGTTTTGCCGCCTGTATTGGAGCCTGTAATTATTACTGATTTATAGTTTTTACCGATTTCAAAATCATTTTCTACGATATTTTCAACATTACCTATCAAAAGCGGATGACGCATCAAATCTATCTTAACTACTTTTTCTCTTGAAATTTCAGGTTCAACAGCCTGAATTTTTATCGCATATCGCGCTTTTGCGAAGTGAAAATCTATGTATGCTGCTGTTTTCTCTGATTGAATAAGTGACTCAATTTCCGCTCTTACTTCATTAGAGTGCATTGTCAATATTCTTATGACTTCTGCGTATATTTTTGAGCGAAGCTCTCTGATTTTGTTATTTAAAGGTACTATTTGCTCGGGCTCAATATAAAAAGTTCTATTTGTAGCTGATACGTCGTGTACAATACCTTTGACTTTACTCTTTGATGATGCTTTTACCTGAAAAACAATTCTGTCGTCTCTTTGGGTATAAATATTCTCTTGCAAATGTTTTTGAAAATCCGAAGAATTCATAAGTTCATTGACTTGTTTTTTTAGGTTAATTTCGGTGTCTCTAAGTGATGCATATAAGCCCTTAAGCTTCTCATTTGCATCTTGTCTTACTACACAGTTATCATCAAATGTGTCAAAAATCTTGTCTTCTAATTCTTTATTGGAATATAAGAATTCGGCAATTTTATTCATCTCAAAATCACATTCGAGATTCTCTTTCAGAAAGTTTTTAATAAGCCTGAATGTTCGCATAGATTTTGCGATATCTAACAATTCTTCTTCAACAAAATATTCGCTTCTTTCCTTAAGTTTTGAAAAATTTTGAATTCTATCAATCGGAATATCATTCCCGAAATCAAGAATTGACTTTGCTTCTCTTGTAAGTACAAGCTGCTTATAAATATCATCTGCAAGAACAAACGGAGTCAGTTCCAAGCATAATTTCTTAGACTGTTCACTCTTTGCATACTTGGAAAGTTCAAATAATATTTTGTCGTACTCTAGTGCTTTTTGTGATTTTTGGACGATACTCATTATAACTTGATTATAGGAAATAAATATTTTTCTGCAAGAAAAATTTCCGACTTAAGTTGTAGAAAAATCTAACTATTTTAGAATTAAAAAAAACAACATTTAGAATTAGTATGTTAGTGTAAAGGAAAAATATACATTTATTCAACAAATAGCAACAGTTTGCGCTTCTTGCACAAGCTGTAATAAGTGTACTGCAATAAGGAAAATTGCAGTTATCAAGGACGAAAAGAAGTAGAAAAAAGAAAGGAAATCGATTATGGCTTCAATCACAATCAACACAAACCTTGCGTCATTAACAGCGCAAAGAAACTTGTCTCGTGCAACTTCTGGCATGAACAAGGCAATGGAAAGATTATCAACAGGCTACAGAATTAACTCAGGTGCAGATGATGCAGCAGGTTCAGCAGTATCAACCTTAATGGAAGCACAAATCTCTGGTTACGATGTAGCTGAATCAAACGCAACAATGGGTATGTCACTTTTAGATACAGCTGAAGGTGTTTTGGATATTGTAGGTGATTACCTTCAACGTGTTAGAGACTTGACAGAACAAGCAGCTAACGGAACATACGGAACATCTTCTATGCAGGCAATCAGAACGGAAGTTGAACAAAGAATGTTAGAAATCAACCGTTTGTGCTCAGTTATTGACTTTAACGGTATTCAACTTTTGGACGGTACGAGCGTAGCTGCAACCTCAGGCAACGGTGTAAACTTGCAAGTAAGTAACAATGCAGGTAAACCGAATATTATAAATCTTGATGCTTCAATATTTGAATCAGCAAAATGTACAGCATTGTTTATTTCTGCAAATGAACATTCTTCAGGTACTTCGGCTTGGTATACAAGAACTAATACCGCAGAAACTACTCTTGCTCTTAAGGCAAGAATTACAGGTGTTCCGCAACCACTTCCTAACGGAAAAGAATATAATTACAAACACTTAAAAGCTATTGATGATAAAGAATATGATCCTGAAGGAACAGGTACTAAACAAAAAATCAACTACTGTATTACAGCTATTTGTGATGCTGTATACACAGACGATGCTACTGCTCGTGAGTTCTTATACTTCATCGATGATGCTATCGAAAACGTATCAGACAGACGTGCTCTAATAGGTGCTTATATGAACAGAGTTGAGTCAGCTGTTGATGCTATCGGAGTTCAAAAGGAAAACATCGTATCAGCAAATTCATCAATAAAAGACGCTGACGTAGCAACAGAATCATCAAATTATATTAAGTACCAAATCTTGCAGCAATCTGCTTCAACACTTTTGGCTACTGCTAACCAAACACCAAGTATAGCACTTAACTTAATATAGTGATTTAGTTTTGTGATTGAAGCGCGCCCCGCACTTGCGGGGCGCGCTTCTTTTGATTTATAAAAAGTATTTGTTTACATATTGACAGAATATACTTTTACTAAGACAATATTTCTATAGGAGTATATGATGACAAAACAAACTTTTT
>CACZPB010000058.1 GCA_902782905.1 uncultured bacterium | reverse complement strand
GTCGGACTTGTGCCGACGATGGGGGCTTTGCATGCCGGTCACATGAGTCTTATCAAGAAAGCCAAAAAAACTTGTGACAAGGTTGTGGTATCGGATTTTGTAAACCCTATACAATTTGGACCTTCTGAAGATTTTGATAAATATCCGAGAACACTTGAAGCAGATTTGGAACTTTGTAAGAGTGAAGGGGTCGACATTTTGTTTGCTCCGAGTGCTGATGAAATGTATGGCGAAGGTCAAAGACTTTCAAATGACACATTGACTTATGTATGTCCTCCGTTTTTCTATGTAAATACTCTTTGCGGGAAATCGAGAACCGGACACTTTGACGGAGTTTGTACGGTAGTACTGAAACTGTTTAACATAGTTCAGCCTGACTCTGCATTCTTCGGGCAAAAAGATGCACAGCAAGTTATTATCATAAAAAAAATGGTTAAAGACCTTAATGTGCCGATTAGCATAATCCAATGTCCTATTATAAGAGAAGAATCCGGTCTGGCTTTGAGTTCAAGGAACAAATATTTGACAGAAGAAGGTAAAAAAGATGCTCTCGTTTTAAGTCAAATTTTAAACAATATAAAAACATGCTATAAAAAAGGGGTAAAAGACTCTGAGGCATTAAAAGAAACAGCATACAGCTTTTTGACAGAAAAGCATGATTTAGAATATTTGGAAATCGTTGACAGGGACACTCTTGAAGATAAAAAGTGCGCAGATGAAAATTCTATAGCACTTATTGCATGCAGGGTTGAAAATGTAAGACTCATAGATAATATTTACTTGGGAGATAATTAGTGCACAAATTGATGTTGAAATTCTTTGATTTCATAAGAAGCTGCCTTTATTTTTTAAGAATGCTTGCAGTTTTCTTTATTCTGATTTTGACACTTTATTGGATTGAGAATTTAACTCACGGAAATTGGGAGTGGATTAATTTCTTCTCACCGTTTAATGATTTGTTGCTGGCAATATCAGACAGAATTTGCTCATACTCGTTTGAAATTTTCGGAATAACTTTTGAGCTTAAATATTTAACAGCAGTCATAATCCTGACAATAATTTCTTATATCTTTAAAAAGCTAAACTACGTTGCTGATTTTTTAGAAAACACTTATCTTCGAATAAGAATGTTTTTGCATAAAACAGAAGAATTTGTAGTTAACAAACAACTTCAAGCAGATGCAGAAACAGAACAGGCAAGACTGACAAAGTATAACATCATTATTTATACTGAACTAAAGAGAAATTTTTCCAAAGAAAAACTAAACGTCAATATTGACGAACAAAACAAGTTAATGAACGATTTTATTATAGAAAAGACTAACACAAAACCTCTTAATTATAGGGGCGGTTTTCTTTATCAGTTTTACGATTTTGAAAAAATTGATGACACATTGGATGTAATGTTTAAGTTAATAAATTCTGATGCACCTATAAGATATTCTATAAGTATTCAGGTCGGCAACAATATCGAACAACTTGAAAAGATTGCAGATTTAAAACATTACGGAAGTATTACAATCGCCGCAGACACTTGTTACAGATACAGTTTTAATAAAAAAAGAAAATACACGACTGCACAAATAGGTTTGTTTCAGTATAAAGATGACACGTTAGAATTACATGAGTTTAAACAAAATTTGTAGTATAATATACAAAAAGATAAAAGAAGGAGCAGGGATATGAGATATGATGCAGGTGAAGTTATTACAGCAATGGTAACACCATTCAACGATAAAAGAGAAGTCGATTATGACAAAGTGGAAGAACTCGCCAAGCATCTTGTTGAAAACGGTTCTGATGCTGTTCTAGTAACCGGAACAACCGGCGAAGCTCCTACTTTAAGCTATGATGAAGAATTAGAAATTCTATCCAGCGTAAAAAGAGCCGTAACAAATAAGGGCAAAGTTATTATGGGAACAGGCTCTAATTCTACTAAAACTGCTGTTATGACAGCAAAAAATGCAGAAAAAGAAGGCGTTGATGCGATTCTGACAGTAGTTCCATATTATAACAAACCCTCACAAGCAGGCATGATAGAACACTTTTCAGCTGTCGCAGAAGCTGTTGATATTCCTGTAATTTTATACAACATTCCGTCAAGAACAGGCGTTAATATGAGCGTTGACACGGTTAAGACTCTCGCTAAAAAGTATTCTAATATTGTTGCATTAAAACAAAGTTTTGGAGATATGGATACTATAACAGAGCTTAAGATGAGCTGTCCGAGTGACTTTGCGATTTATTCAGGAGATGACAGTTTGACCCTTCCGATGCTTTCCGTTGGCGCTCACGGCGTAATTTCAGTAGCTTCTCACCTTTTCGGAGTTGAGATTAAGTCCATGATAAGAAACTTCAAAACGGGTGACGCTGCAACAGCCGGCAACATGCACAGAAAACTTTATCCGATATTTAAAAAGCTGTTTATGGCACCAAATCCTGTACCGGTAAAAGCGGCTCTTGCATACAAAGGAATTATTGAGGAATACGTTCGCAGACCGCTCGTTGAGCTAACAAAAGCAGAAAAAACAGATTTGATATTTACATTGGATTCAATATAAAAAAACGGGCACAAGCCCGTTTTTTTTTTACATATTATTAAATTAGTCAGTCAGTTACTCTTATTATTTTTGTTTGTTTTATAATAAAAATAAGAGGGTATAAAAGGAGTAGACAGATGAAAAATAAACTGATAATGTTTTGGGCTATCGTGCTTATAATCATCGCATCTATTGTGACTATTTGCGTTAAGCCTACAAAACTTGGTTTGGACCTTGTCGGAGGTTCCAGATTGGTATTAGAAGCAAATCCTGCCAATAATGCACAAGTTACGCCTGATATGATGTCAAGCTTGCAGTTTGCTATCGAAAACAGGGTTAACAAACTTGGCGTTTCAGAAACGGTTGTTCAAAGAGCAGGTGAAAAAAGACTTGTTGTTGAAATCCCTGATGTTTCTGACTTAAATCAAGCAAAAGCTTATTTGGGCGAAACCGCTGAACTTGATTTCAGAAAACCTGTTATGAAAAACGGTGAAATGGAATGGGAACCGACAGGACTTACTGGTAAAGACTTAGACAAAGCAAACCTGAGCTCAAACGCTACAAACGGTCAATGGGTAGTTGATTTGGAATTCAATGGTGAAGGTACAAGAAAATTTGCTGAACTTACAAAAAAACTTGTAGGTCAGCCAATGGCAATTTTCTTTAACGGAGAACTTCAATCCGCTCCTGTAATAAGAGAACCTATTACAGGCGGAAGAGCTCAAATATCAGGCGGTGACGGCGGTTTTGCAGTAGACGAAGCAAAGAAGATGGTTGACCTTCTTAATGCCGGTGCACTTCCTGTTCCTGCAAAGATTATTGAAGAAAATACCGTAGGTCCGACTCTCGGTGCAGACAGTATAGCAAAATCAAAGGTTGCAGGTGCTATCGGTTTAGGTTTCGTTATGGTATTTATGGCACTGTATTACAGAGCTCCCGGACTTATTGCAGACTTAGCATTAATCCTTTACGGTATAATGTTATTCGCTCTTTTCAAAGCTATTCCAGTAACACTTACTCTTGCCGGTATTGCAGGTTTCATACTTTCTATCGGCATGGCGGTTGATGCAAACATTCTTATCTTTGAAAGAACAAAAGAAGAACTCAGAGCCGGAAGAACTTTGTTTACAGCAATAAATTCAGGGTTTGACAGAGCATTTACAAGTATTTTTGACTCAAATATGACAACAATAATTACTTGTACAATTCTGTATTGCTTAGGAACAAGTATTGTAAAAGGTTTTGCACTGACACTTGCAATCGGTGTTATGGTATCAATGTTCTCGGCAATTACAATCACAAAGAACTTCATGCACTTAATCTTCGGTACAGGAAAACTTGAAAATCCTGCTATGTTCGGCTTAACGGCAGAAGAAATTGATTCTGAGTATCAAGTAGTTGAAACTACTAGAGAAAAAGCTAAGTTCGGAATATTAGATTAGGAGTAAATAGAGGGGTAAATAGAGGAATAGATAAACAGTCCGCTCGCCCTGCGGGAGAGGGTTAGGGTGAGGGGACAGCAGATAAGAGGTAAAAAATGAAACTAAAATTAGATATAGTAAAAAACAGATTTATATTTCTTGCACTGTCCGCAGTTCTTTTGACTCCGGGAATTGTTGCAATGATATATTCAATGGTTACTTATCCGACACATTCTCCTGTAAAAGTCGGCATTGACTACACAGGCGGTACAACACTTCAATACGGAGTGAAAGAAGATATTACAAATAACAAATTGGCTGCAGTAAGAAGTAATTTAGTTAAAAACGGAATTGAAAATCCTTACTTGCAAATTATCAATATTAATTCTCAAGACTCAGACTTAAAAGCAATTTTGTCTATCAGAACAAAGTTTATTGATGAAAATTCAAAAGACCAAGACAAAATAACAAATGTTGTCGGAGGAGAATTCAAGGCGCCTGAGTTGGTTCAAGTAACATCAGTCGGGCCGACTCTCGGTACAGAGCTTTTCAAAAACTCTTTAATTGCTCTGTCATTGGCATTGCTTGGAATTGTTGCATACTTAACATTCAGATTCCAGTTTGACTATGCTCTTGCGGCAATTCTTGGGTTGGTACACGACACACTGTTCGTAGTCGGAATATTCTCAATACTCGGGCTATTTTATAACGTTCAGGTCGATGCACTGTTTGTGACGGCAGTTCTGACTGTAATCGGCTTCTCTGTTCACGATACAATCGTTGTTTTTGACCGTGTGAGAGAAAACCTTAAATATTACGGTAAGAAAATGTCATTCGGTGAAATTATGAATTCATCAATTAACCAAACTCTTGCAAGAAGTATCAATACTTCTGTTACAACATTAATAACACTTTTGGCTCTATATTTCTTGGGCGGTGTTACAACAAGAGATTTTGTACTTGCTATGATTTTAGGTATCGTAATCGGTACATATTCAAGCATATTCTTCTGCTCTACGCTTGTAGATATTTGGGAAGACAAGAAAAATTCTTCCGCACCTGCTGTTAGAGCATAATAAAAACAAATAATAAACTGGCGGGAAACGAAAGAAAATTTCGTTTCCCGCTAATTTATGCTAAACTTTTAATATGAAAAAATTCGTTTTGTTATTATTATCGCTTTTTTTGATGCAGAATTTTGTTTTTGCTGAAGTTTCCGTATATTCAAACGACGGAGAGTTCGGGCTAAAAAATGGAGAAAATGTAATAACCGAAGCTAAGTACAAAAAGCTTGTACGCCTTGGAGAAACAGCTTGGATAATGCAGGAAGGAAGCAAGTTCGGCATAATTCGCGATGACGGAACAATAATTATAAAACCTAAGTACAACCAAGCAGAGCGAGTTTTAGGCAAATTTGTAAAGTTCAATAAAGGAGAGAAATACGGCATTTTTGATGAGATGGGGTTTGCACTTTTACCGGTAGAATATTCCTCTATTGACCTTCTCTACGGCGGGATGTTTGTTACCTGCAAAAATTACAAGTTCGGAATTGCTGATTTGAATGGCATGATGGTCGTCGATAATATATTTGACGATATTTATATGCCGAATTTTAATACACTTATAATGGTTTATAACGGTCAAACGTTTGAAATTAAGAGAGCTGACAACGAGCTGTTGAATGTTCCACTTGACATTCAATCATTGCACGACACATCTGCAATAAAGATTACGGAGATTGCATCAAGCCCGTTTACATCAACAGGATATTACGGAGTTACGGCAACGAATTATGCACTAAAACTTTTTTCTTCAATCTCACCTGCTTATGAAGAAACAATAGATGAGCTTATGTTCTCAAAAGGCGCGGACACGGTTTCAATCTTTATGAAGATGGCTTGGATACCGAAATTTCCAATAGTTTACGCAAAAAAATATTTTAAAAATGTCACTGCGCCGAATAACGGACCGCTTAGTTCACTTAAGTCCAAGCTTAAGCACGATATTAAAAACTGATTATTATATGTTATAATATGATTGTCGGAAATAAATATTACCCCGAAAAGGAGAAACAAAATGACAACTTTGAGAAACGAACGTGTTAGAAAAGAGTTAATGCGCGACATATCTGATATTTTAAGAAAAGAAATCAGAGGACTGGAGGGTGTCGTTTCCGTTGTCGATGTAGAGGTTTCTCACGATAATTCTTATGCTAAAGTAATTTACAGCGTTCTTGGCTCTCCTGAACAGGTAGAAAAAGACAAAGAAATCATTGAAAAAAATACAGGCAGAGTCAGATATGAAGTAGGAAAGAGAATTAGGCTCAGAGTTACGCCTGAAATCAAATTTGTTTTCTCTGACGGCTTGGAACAAGGTTCTAAAGTTCTTGACCTTATTGAAAAAATATCTAAAGGCGAAATCAAATAATGTTTGGAGTTCTAAACATATATAAACCGAAGGGCAAAACATCACATGATGTTGTTGCGGTATTGAGGCGCGTATCGAAAATAAAACAAATCGGGCATACAGGTACACTTGATCCTTTTGCAGAGGGAGTTTTGCCTATTTGTATCGGGAAAGCAACCAGACTTATTGAATATTTAAGCGACGATAAGGCTTATGTTGGAACGGTACAGTTTG
>CACZPB010000057.1 GCA_902782905.1 uncultured bacterium | reverse complement strand
TGTGCCGTAAGAGCTAGCGAAACCCCAAGACCGGCAACTGTCGGAAATACGCCAGTAAGCGCTTTGGAAATTCTCTCTTGCTTGGTGTCAGCGCGTCCGATTGCTACACCGCTTACCCCTAAGAAAAAGAGAGCTGTTAAGATATCAGTTGGTGCACTTCCGAGCATCAAATCACGTTTATTATCAAAATATTCTGCGCATTCATTAATTTTTGCTTTGTTTATTTTTTTAGTTGTTGTTTTTAACAAATCATCCAATGCTCTCTGTTCTTCCGGCTTGAGATGTGATGACAATAGCTCTAAGATTTCGCTATATGCGCCTTTTTGTGACTTTCCGTCTCCGAGGATTTTGCTTATTACTTTTTCTCCTTCCTTGTCAATTCTCTCGCGCTCCGGCGCCAATATGTCTTCTGCCCAGTAACCGAGATTGTTTTTTGCATATTCTAACTTGTTAGGAGTTTTGTACCCTTTAAAGTAATCCTTCATTTTTGCTATAGAATTTTTTTCAAGATTAGACATAATGTCTTCTTGAGTTTTCAAGCGAGCTTCAACGTTTGAGGCGGAAAAATACTCTTGAACATTTTTAATTTCATTAATTTTTTTATCAAATGCTTTGCGCTCGCTTGGAGTTAGCCTCTCAGCATATTTTGTGAGAGTTTCATTGAATGAGCTAACTTTTTTGCTTGCACTTTCGTAGCTATTGATAACAGTTTTTTTACTTATTGCATCAAAAGCTCTTGTAATAAGCTCATGCGGTTTTTTAAGCAATCTTGATTTAATACAAAGCCACTTGAAACCTTCATCTTTTACTGTATTTATATTGTTAGAAAAATTCAAAATTTTACTTGTTCCGTCCAAGAAATTTTGACTTGCTTTGTAAATTTTTCCGAGAAAGTTATCATTAGTATCTGCTTTATTGGAAGCTTTAGCTGATAAGGTTTTTAATTTGTTAGAAAATCTTGTTAAGAATTTCGGATTCAAAAGAGCGACAAATGCACTCAAAACTAATACTGTACTACCTACTCTGATTGCGGTTTTGTGAGACTTTTTTGTTTCCTCGTCTTGAGATTCAGGCACAAAGGTATCAACAGTTGTATTAACCAAATTTTCCACTTTATCAATCGGTTTTGTAACAATTTGCTGCGCACTGTTCATGCTCTCAGTTACAAAAGCCGGAGCCGTAATCACTTTTTGATTAATTGTATTTTGAGTAGTCACAATAAACCCTTGTTTTTGAACCTTCTATACATTTATAAAGTCTCTTTAACATGTAAAATTGCCTATTTTGAGGTTTTTATTAAGACATGTTAAAACCAGCTTCCTCCCTTGGGAGAGGGTGCCGAAGGCGGGAGAGAGTTTTATAAACTTATTGTTTTTATTCCGTTAAGTGCTATGTTAGTTGAGGGAGTAGATTTATGTCAAAAAATATTTTTATAACAGCAACTGGTACTGATATCGGTAAAACTTATGTTTCCGCTCTTATTGTAAAAAAGATGAGAGAAGAAGGGTATAATTGCGGGTACTTTAAGCCTGTACTCAGTGGAGTAGAAGAAGTTGGAGGCAAGCTTAAGGAAAGTGATGCTAATTTTGTTACTGAAACAGCAAAAATCCCGACAAGTGCAGATGATTGTGTGTCATATTGGTGGAAGGAAGCTGTATCACCGCATCTTGCGGCAAAACGGTCAGGCGAGGAAATTGATATTGAAAAAATTTGCTCTGATTTTGAAGATAAAACAAAAGAGTACGATTATCTTTTGGTAGAAGGTGCAGGCGGAATCACTTGCCCTTTGAGGCTTGAAGAGGGAGAAAAATTTCTTTTAAAAGATTTAATAAAAAGATTAGATTGTTCGATTATTATTGTGGCAGATGGGGGATTAGGCACAATAAATTCAGTCCTTTTGACTGTAGAATACGCAAGAGCTAATAACATAGAAATTAAAGGGATTATACTAAACAATTTTAAGCCTACAAGTTTTATGCATCAGGATAACTTAAAACAGGTTGAATATTTGACAGGAATAAAAGTAGTAGCGACAGTAGAAAAAAACCAGCAAGAAATAAAACTTTTGGAAGAATATTTTTGTTAGGAAAATATTAAAAATTTTTATTATATATAGTGCTAGACCTTGTAAAATATTTTACAATTTTATGCTACTTTTTAGTTTGACTTAGAATGTTTTTTATATTAGTATTTAATGGTCAGTTTATGATACGCTCCAGTGGCACTCTGCCGACGAGAAAAGATTAAGTATCTTTTTGAGGAGAGGGAAGGTAGACGCTCTACAGATTCCGCTGGATGCTTGAAAACTGAATATAGACCACGCTCCAGTGGCACTCTGCCGACGAGAAAAGATTAAGTATCTTTTTGAGGAGAGGGGAGGTAGACGCTCTACCGATTCCGCTGGACGCTTGAAAACTAAATATAGACCACGCTCCAGTGGCGGAATCGGTAGACGCGTTGGACTTAAAATCCAATCGGGGTTCACCCTCGGTGCCAGTTCAAGTCTGGCCTG
>CACZPB010000056.1 GCA_902782905.1 uncultured bacterium | reverse complement strand
TAGGGTCACGGAATTCTACGCCTTCTTCTGTTATTTTTCTAAGATGAGCAAGAGAGAAAACTTGAAATCCGCCCGAGTCAGTAAGGACAGGTTTTTGCCAATTCATCCAGCCGTGAATTCCGCCAAATTTTTCTATGAGTTTATGTCCTGCTCTTAAATATAAGTGATAGGAATTGCCCAAAATTATTTGTGCACCTGTGTCATAAAGATTATTATTTGTAATAAGTTTAACTGTAGAATTTGTTCCAACTGGCATAAATATCGGTGTTTCAATATCACCATGCGGAGTATGCAAAATACCTGCACGAGCGCCTGTATTTTTATCTTCATGTATTAACTTATAGCTAAAATTATCAAAAACTGACATAATTATATACCTTTGCTTATTCCTTAATAATATCAAAAAGGAATCAGTTATAAAAGTTATAAAACACCAAAATATGTATTTTAATGATATACTATTACTATTAAGGAGGGAAGTGTATGAAAAAATTATTAGCAGTTACTTTATTATCCGCATTAATGTTTGGAACTATTGCAGTTAATGCATCTGATGATTTAACTCCAAAAGAACAAATTATTAAACAAATTCTTCAAAAAAAATATAACTATGATGCAACAGGTATTTTAAAAGCTGTTAAAAATGGGGACAGAGATGCAATAAGCTTATTTATAGCATCAGGTTATGACCCGAATACTACAATCCTTAAATTGCCTGCAATTTACTGGGCAATTAAACTTAAAAAAGCTGATATAGCAGACAAACTTCTTGCAGCAGGAGTTGACCCAAACCAAGAAGTTAACGGAAAATCATTGATGGCAATTGCCATCTCCAATCAAGATGTTGCAACAGTTAAAGTTTTACTTAAACACGGCGCTAAAGTAAACGACATGTCCGCAGGAAAGAGCCTTTTGACACTTGCTTTATCAAAGAAAAGCGAAGAAATATCTAAACTGTTAATTAATGCAGGCGCTAAAGTTGATGAAACTTCATTGGATAAAGCGTTAAAACTTAATAACAGCGCACTTAAAAATTTGATTTTGACAAACTATAAAAATCAGGGGTAAAAGGGTAAAGGGGTAAATATTAATGAGTGATTGCATATTTTGTAAGATAATAAACGGTGATTTTAATACAGAGTTCATTTATGAGAACGAATACGCGGTTGTTTTCAAGGACATTAATCCAAAAGCCGATATTCACCTTCTTGTAGTTCCAAAACTCCACGTTGAATCTCTAAACGAACTTGATGATGAAGCTTTGTTGGGCAAATTAATGATGACTGTAAAAGAAGTGACAAAACAGCAAAGTATAAAATCATATAGAACTGTTATTAACACAGGAAAAGAAGCAGGACAGGAAGTGTTCCATCTGCATATACATATACTAAGCGGAAATATGTAATAATCTTTTCCCTCGCCCCTTGAGAGAGAGGGTTAGGGTGAGGGGAAAAAGAAAGGATATAAAATGACACAAACAGTAGTTTTACAAGGCGTAGATAAAGAACAAAATATTTATAAAGAAATAACCCCCGGCGGATACGGGATTGCAATCAAAACAAAAGATATTCTTTTTTCTGAGCAATCAAAGTTTCAGAAAGTGGAGATTTTTGATACAGATTCAAAACTCGGAAGAGTTTTAACTCTGGATGAACTTATGATGACAACAGAAGGTGATGAATATCATTACCATGAAATGATTGCTCACATTCCTATGATGCAGCATCCTTGTCCTAAAACAGTTCTTGTAATAGGCGGTGGTGACGGAGGAACAGTAAGAGAAGTTCTTAAACACGATACTGTTGAAAAAGTTGTTCTCTGCGAAATTGACGGAATGGTTATTGAAGCTTGCAAAAAATATCTTCCGACAATCTCTTGCGAATTAGATAATCCAAAATGCGAAATCTTAGTTGAAGATGCTATAGAATATATTAAAGATAAAGAGAATATGTTTGATATAATCCTAATTGATTCAACTGACCCGATGGGACCCGGAGAAGGATTATTTACTGATGAATTTTATACAAACGTAAAACGCTCTATGAAAAAAGGCGGAATTATGGTTGCTCAATCGGAATCACCGTTTACAAACAAAGAAGAAATCAAAAAGATGTACACACAATTAAAAAGAGTGTTCCCGATTGTTTCAACTTATACTTCAAACATTCCGACATATCCAGGAGGATATTGGGCTTGGGCATTCTGTTCAGAAGTTGTTAAACCGCTTTCATATTATGATGACAGACGCGGTGAAGCAATTACTAAAACTTGCAAAATTTATAATAAAGAATACCACAATGCTAGATTTGCACTTCCTAACTATTTGAAAGAGTTGTTATAGTTTTTGTAGTATAATCGGATTATGAAGAACATAGCTTTTGTATTTGGAACTCGTCCTGAGATTATTAAACTTGCACCTGTGATACTTGAATTAAGAAAGTATCCCGAGTTTTATAATGCAATAATTATTAATACTGAGCAGCAAAAAGAGCTATCTAACCAAACTCTTGCGTATTTTGGTTTGAAGGCAGATTATAACCTTGATTGTATGAGAGAAAATCAATCTCTTTCTTCTGTTCAGGCAAGAATTTTGACCTCGCTAGATGAAGTTTATACAAAAGAAAAATTTGATGCAACAATCGTTCAAGGTGACACAATGACAGTTCTTTGCGGTGCGTTAACGAGTTTTTACCACAAAATCCCGATTTTTCATGTTGAAGCAGGACTTCGTTCTTACGATATCTTTGAACCGTTCCCCGAAGAAGTTATGCGTCAGATGACCTCAAGAGTTGCGGATTTGCATTTCGCACCGACGGAGGTAAATAAAGAATCATTATTAAAAGAAAATATTGACGAAAAGAAAATTCACGTTGTCGGAAATACTGTTATTGATGCTCTTTTCTGTTTGTCAGAAGAAGTTGTTGAACAATCAAGAAAATTCTATGAAGAACGTAATATTCCGATTGATGACAAGCTTGTTCTTATAACTGCGCACAGACGTGAAAACCACGGAGAAAGAATTGATAGAATTATTGATGCTATATCATATTTAGCTGAAAAGTATTCTGATCACACATTTGTCATACCGGTTCATCCGAACCCTAATGTACATGACAAAATTCATTCAAGACTCGGAAGTTTTAAAAATATTCATCTTTTAACTCCGCTTGATTATCCGTACTTAGTATATTTAATGAAAAATGCAAAATTAATACTAACTGACTCCGGCGGAATACAGGAAGAAGCTCCGTCATTTGCTTGCCCTACTTTTGTTATGAGATATGAAACCGAACGTAAAGAAGGAATTGAAGCCGGTGTATCAAAGCTTGTAGGAGCTGATTATGACAAAATAGTTTCTGAAAGTGAAAAGATTTTGTCATCTTCAAAAGCCGAAACAAGATTAAAAGCTATGAACCCTTATGGTGATGGTCATTCATCTGAGAGAATTGAAAATATTATCAGAAAGTATTTTAATATTTAAAACTCATTTTATTCAAATAAATCGAATATTCTTTGTCTTATATCTTTTTCTGATAATTCTTCCGTGATTTTATTCAAATCCAAAGTCATTTGAAAATATTCGGCAGCCATAGATTTGTCACCCATAACTTGATATGCTCTTGCAAGGTTGAAGTATGCAAGTGTGTAATTAGGATTGATTTCTATTGCTTTTTTAAAATACTCAACAGAAGCTTTTGGATCACCGATTCCGTCTAAATATACAACACCCAGATTGTTTTGAGCGATTTCAAAATCAGGATTCAACTCTATAGATTTATGAAATGCAACAATTGATTCTTCCAAATAATCTTTTTCCCAAAGAGCAAGACCGGTTTTTGCATAAGTTAAATAATTTTCTGGTTCAACAGATATTGCATCGCAATAAGTTTTTATAGCTCTGTCTAAATCGTTTTGAGCCATATATAAATCACCCAAGGAAAGCTGAATGTCAACATTATTCGGATCTAAAACCATTCCTGCATTAAAAGTGGCTTCTGCTGCTTCATAGTTTTCTTTAATCTCTGCATAAATTGCACCGAGAGCATGACAAACTATAGAAGTCCACTCGGCATCAGGGTTTAATCTGATTGCATGCTGATAGTATTCAATAGCATCATCGTAAAGTTCAGCTTTCACATAAGCATAAGCAAGTGAGTTGTTATAGTATGGATTTTCAGGGTCTAATTCTTGTGCTAATTTGAATGCAGTAACAGCATGGACTTTATCAGCTTTGTTCAAATACAAATGGCCTAACTCATAATAGATTTTATCCAAATCTATTCCGAATTCTAAAAGTGAATTGTAATAATCTATAGCACTGTCAACATCCTGCGGATAATAAGTTTGAGTTATTGTTGCAAGCTTTATAACAACATCTCTGTCATCAGGACTGAGTTCGTGAGCTTTTTTGTAGAACTCCATACTTGCATCTATATTATTACATTCCAAAGATAAATCGCCCATTTTTTGATAAAATAAATTACCTTGCGAAGTCTTTTCTAAACCCTTTGAATAAGCTTCCAAAGCTGACGGGAATAACTTCATTTTCTCAAATGTTTCACCGAGAGTCTTATATGAAAACACAGAAAAGTCGTTCGCAAGGAATTTACAAAACATTCTAATTGACGGGCAATCCCACATAATCATCATTGAGCCCGACAAAAGATAATATAAAAACCTCATGACATCTTTTGCAGATGATGAGTGATTTTTAATTTTGGAAAGCAAGAGTTTTGACATAAAAAGTCGAGGTCTTGCAGAATTTTTACCAGAACCGGAAATAGCAAGCCCGAATTCTTTTTCAGCCTCATCAAAATTTCCGTTTAAGCATTGAAAATAGCCGGTATATATATGAGCATTTACATTGTTAGGCTCTAAACTAATAGCAGTTTTGCATTGCTCTAAAGCACCATCCACAGTTATTTGCCCCTTCATCAAAAGTAAACTCGCTAACCTATAATAAGATTCACACACTGTAGGGTCAGCCTTTATTGCATCTACATAACATTCTATAGCGTGCTCTAAATCAGCCGCTTGTTGTTTTATTAAATAATTTTCGTGAGCAAGTCTTGCTTCTTCAAGTATATGTTTTACGTCTTCAACGTTAGCAGATGCAGAACGTACAAAACTCGGGGTAATTAATGTATCAGTCATATTCTCTCCAAACCAATTAAGTATACTTGTTAAGTCGGCGGAAGAAGATTTTTCTTTAGTATTTCAACTAAAAAATCATCCATATATATTACTTAAATTTAAAGATTTTAATTTACACCATTTTTGTTTTGTAAAGATTTGTAACAAATTTAGAAAAAAGAACTAAAAATCCTAAAGTTTTAGAAAAAAATGCCGATAACAATATCAAAGGGACAATTATAAGGAAAAGCGATTTATGGGAATGGCAGCATCACAAGGCAGACTTTTAACGCTGACGGCTCGAAAAAATAGTATCGGGTTCCAGCTTGAGGGTCTTTCTATGCAAAAAATGTCACTTTCCCGCGAAATGCAGAAGGTATCTAAGGAATATAATACCGGATTAAATGCTAAAAGATTCAAATGGTCAAATAACTCTGGCGTCGATTACGTTGATTTAAGCTATGGAGCTATTATGAGGCCGTCTGCTGTTAACCAAAATAAGCCTTACTTGATTTCTGACACTAATGGCAGAGTTGTTTTGAATAAAAAATACAAGGATTTGGCTGAAAAATTTTCTCCAAACGGACTTCCTGTCGGCGCAAGTGAATATGAAGCAAAAAGAAATGAGATATTATCACAGCTCGGGCTTTCTTCTGAGGGAATTAACTCGATGGAAACGGCTAAAACAGCAAGAGATGATGCAAATAAAGCTTTAAATGAAGCTCGAAATAAATGGCAAGATAAATTGTCAAACGAACCTACAGGCACAAACACAAAAGATACAGGATACAAATCCATTGAAGATTTACTAAAATTGATAAAATCAGAAGTCGGACTTGATAAGGAGGTTCCTTTTGTTGCGGATGACAAAGATAAAAGCGGCTGGTGGGGTTTTCATAGTAAAGCTTTAGACAAATATTATTCAAACTCTGAAGAAGAACAATATAAAAAAGATATGCAAGAATGGGCAAAAACCCATGATACTCCTCTAAGAGTAAAAGCAGGCGAAATAATTGATCAAATATTTAAAGCTCTTTCAAAATACTTTGTAAATGATTCAAGCGGAGCACTAGGCAGTGAGGCAAGTGATAATGACAAGTTCAAGTCAGTTTGCGATACAATTAAGGGAACTATTTTCCCTTATGGTGCAACACCTGAGGCTTTGTATAAAGACAACAAAATTAATGTAGAAGAAATACTTAGACAAATAATGCATGACTACCAAAATCCGACAGAAGGAAATGGCCCAAGTAAGAGCTCTAAGCAATCTACTAATGGTGAAACAAAGTATTTTTTGAGAAATACAAGCGATTCAAGTTGGAAAAAATGGAAAAGTGAGCTTGATGAGGCTTATAAAAACTATAAAAGCGTAGAAGATACTTATACCAAAGCTCAAACTGAATATGAGAATAATGCTCTCAGTGCTCAGGATAACACTGAACTGAAATTCTACGATACACTATTCTATTCAATTGCGGAAAAAGGCTGGGTATATGATGCTCAGATTGAGGACAACGATTATTTGAACAATATGTTCCAAAACAATCAGTTCTACATAACTCAGGTTACAGAAAACGGAAACTATGACCCCGACGAAAAGAATCTAAGCTACAAACAAAACAAATATAACTATGACACAGCTGCAGCAACAAACTTTGATAAAATGTATCTTGTAAATGATGAGGATAGTCGTCAGGAAGCTTTGACTATTTACGAAGATAAAAAAGCAAGAATAAAAATTAAAGAACAAAGAATTGATACAAGAATGAAAGATCTTGAAACAGAACAAAGTGCAATCAATAATATGATTAAAGGCATAGAAACAGTAAGAAACGATAACGTCGAAGCTTACTTTAGCATATTCTCGTAGTATGTTGCAATGATTGAACTTGCATATTCACTTGTCATCTTGTTTGTGATATCCTGCTCTTAGATTAGAGGATATTATAAATGTTTGATTCACTTTCAGATAAACTTCAGGAAATTATACAAAAAACTTCCGGTCAAAAAGAGCTTACACAAGAAAATATGCAGGATGCTCTTAGGGAAATTCGCCGTGCACTTTTAGAAGCAGACGTTAACTTGAGAGTAGTCAAAGCTTTTATATCCAACATTAAAGACAGAGCAGAAGGTGAAAATGTTTTAACCGGCATTAACCCTTCCCAGCAGCTTGTAAAAATTGTACACGACGAGCTTATAAAAATCCTCGGTAATGAAGCGAAACCGCTTAATCTGGAAGGTCATCCGTCTATTATAATGATGCTCGGCTTACAAGGAAGCGGTAAAACTACATCTTCCGCTAAACTTGCTGTCAAATTAAAAAAAGAAGGTAAAAATCCTTTGCTTGCAGCGTGCGACATATACAGACCGGCAGCTGTTACACAATTGAAAGCTCTGGGGGAACAAATCGGAGTAACAGTCTATAGCGAAGAATCTAAAAATGTACAAGAAATCGTACAGAATTCTATCAGCTATGCAAAAGAAAACGGTTTTAATGTAATTATTCTTGATACGGCAGGGCGTCTGCAAATCGATACAGATATGATGGCAGAGCTTCTGTTGATAGACAGAGTTTTTCACCCGCAAGAAAAGCTTCTTGTTATTGATGCAATGACAGGTCAAGAAGCGGTAAATGTGGCAGAAAATTTTGACGCACAACTCGGAATTTCAGGATTGGTATTAACAAAACTTGACGGTGATTCAAGAGGCGGTGCTGCATTAAGTATTGTTTACTGCACACAAAAACCCATAAAATTAACGGGAACTGGAGAAAAACTAAACGCACTTGAAGATTTTTATCCAGAGAGAATGGCGACAAGAATTCTCGGTATGGGCGACATTGTTTCACTTGTAGAACGTGCTCAAGAAGTTTTTGATGAAAAATCAGCGCGCGAAATGGAAGCAAAAATGGCTAAAGCTGAATTCTCTTTCAATGATTTCTTAAAAATGCAATCTCAGATGAAAATGTTCGGTTCTATGGATAATCTTTTAGGTATGCTTCCGGGGCTGGGTTTATCAAAAGATGACAGACAAAAAATTTCTCACGAAGGAGAAAAACAGTTCAAAAGAATTGAAGTATTTATTCAAAGTATGACACCGGAGGAACGCGAACATCCTGAATTGATGAATACATCCAGAAAAAAAAGAATTTCAGCAGGCTCAGGGATTCCTTTACATGATATAAACCTCTACATAAACCAATTTGAACAAATGAGAAAAATGATGAAGGGTTTTTCTGACGTAAAGAAAAACATGGGCAAGCTTACAGGTAAACTTGGACAGAATATGGGCGGCAAACTTTCTATGCATCAGATGATGAAAAACATGAGGCGGTTTAAGTGAAAAAATTTATTACATGTATTTTTGCTTGTTTAATTTTTGCGACAGCATGCGGCAGACAAAATAACATAGAACAGACATTGAATAACCACAAAGGCGAAGGGCAAGAACAAACAAGTACTGTTAATAAAAAGAGTGATGGAGAAAAAAGACAGATTATAATGAATTATGCATTGTCACAAGAATTGCAGAATGTATATTTAGCTGTTCCCAAATATTATTTTAAAAAGTGCCCAATAGATTCGCAAGAATATCCTGCATGCTATGCAGACATAATACGGCGAGACGGGAATACTAAAGTCTACGCAACAGGTAATCAATTTGTAGATCCTATTGCTGACAGAGAAGCAACTTTTAATCTGAGCGGGGATTGTAAAAATTCATCAAGTTGTTATGCAACAATAAAAAGCATTAAAACTGGCTATTCCGTAAAAGTTCCACTAAAAATTGACAGCATGGGATATCTTGCTACTAAAAAGAAATATAGCATGGAAGAATTTAAAAAAATTTGTAAAGAGAATAAAAAATAAAATGAAATTAATCGCAGGACTGGGTAACATAGGAAACAAATATACTTTTACAAGGCACAATGCAGGCTTTATGCTGATAGATAGCATTGCGCTTAATTCTAAGCTATCGTTTAGAGAGAATTCAAAACTCAAATGCCTTATGACAAATCTTAGAAACGGTGTCGACGAATATATGTTAATAAAACCGACCACTTTTATGAACCTCTCGGGCGAGGCGGTAAGAGCAGTAATGGATTACTATAAAATAGACGTAAAAGATGTCTTAATAGTATTTGATGATATATCTCTGGAACTCGGTAAAATTCGTTTCCGTTCAAACGGCTCAGACGGCGGGCATAATGGGATTAAATCAGTCATTCAGCATGTAGGGACACAAAATATAGCAAGACTGAAAATCGGCATAGGACCTCAACCGAACATTCCTTCTGAAGTATTTGTACTACAGAATTTTTCAAAAGAAGAACTCGAAACATTAAAAGAAGCTATATGTAAAGCAAAAGAGGGAATCGCTTGCTACTATACAGAGGGAATCCAAGCCGCACAAAATAAATTTAACTAAAAGATTTATCTTCCTCGCCATTATGGAAGGAGAGGGATAAAATAAAAAGTTTAGAGGGGAAAATAATATGTCAACAGCAGAACAACTTGAACAAGAAGAAAGATACGAAGAAGCTTATGAAGAATATAAGAAAAAATTAGCTCAAAAAGAGGGTGATGTAGAGATTTTGACAAGACTCGCACACTTAGCACTTATACTTGAGAAAAAAGATGACGCAAAATTTTATTATGCAAAAATACTTGAATACGATCCTTCAAATATTCTTGCGCACGAACAGCTGCTCGACCTATTTATAAATGAGGATAAGTTTAAATATTATCTTTTAAGAGGCAATATGCACGCCCTACAACAACAAATGAGCTTTGCAAAAAGTGATTATAAAAAAGCTATTGCTCACGCAAAAGATCCGCAAGAAGCGCTGCCGGCAAGATATCTACACGCAGGATTATGTGAAGGTCAAGAGAAGTACACGGAAGCTATTGATGAATATTTAAGAATATCTGATTATGATGACAAAAATCCTGTTGTATACTTAAAACTTGCTGAACTTTATGAAAAAACGGAAGGAATTCAATCTGCGATAGATACATTAGAGCGCGGCAAAAAAGATAACGGTTTTACTGAATATGATGAAGTTCTTGCCGGATACTATATAAGAAATTCGCAGCCGCAAAAAGCGCTGGAAATCACAAAAAACGAACTTACAAAAGCGAGAGCTCTATTTGATTTGGGGAAAAACGATGAAGGGTACGATGTTTTGATGAAAGTGAAAGACACATTCGGAACAGACAAACTCTATCACTCGCTTTTAGCTCAATACTACTTCCAAAAAGATATGTACGAAGAAGCCTTCAAAGAGATTGATGTTTATGAAAAAATTCAACCGAACTCTGCACTTGTTTACCAGATGAGGGCTCTTATTTATGAAAAAATGAACGATTCCTTTAATGAACACTTAAATTGGGGCAAATATAATGTTATTCGCGGAGACAAAGACGTTGCGTTGAATGAATATATGACTGCATATCGTTTTAATAATAAAAATATAGACTTAATAGAAACTATTGCATCTTTGCTTGAAGCAGAAGGAGATAAAACAAAAGCCAGCGAATTCTACGAAAGATTGGCTGATATTGACTCCAAAAACACACTCGCGCTCCAAAAACTGGCAGAATTCAGAGAATCAATAGGAGATGACGGCGGTGCACTTGATTATATGGAGAGACTTAGAGAAGTTGACCCCAGAAACAAGTATGTTGCCGATAATTATGACCGCATCGCTAATGGCGGTGGAAACAGCGAAGGTATATTATCATTTTTCAAAAACTTTTTCGGAAGTAAAATGAGATAAAGATGAATAAAAAACACACTGAACTTCTTGCACCGGCAAAAGATAAAGAGACTGCATTCGCTGCCATAGACTGCGGAGCCGATGCTGTATATATTGGGGCGTCACTTTTCGGAGCGCGTCAAAATGCTGCCAACTCTTTAGAAGATATAAAAGAAGTTATAGAATATGCTCACAAATTTTGGGCAAAAGTATTCATTACTGTCAATACAATTCTCACAGATGATGAGCTAGAAAGCGCAGTTGAGCTGGTTAAAGCTCTGGATAAATTAAATGCAGATGCAATACTCGTTCAAGATATGGGACTCTTAAAAAGACTTGCTGAATTAAAACTTTCTATACCTATTCACATGAGCACCCAATGCGACAACAGAGAGATTGAAAAAATAAGTTATTTTAATAAAATCGGAGCATCAAGGGTCGTTTTGGCAAGAGAGTTATCAATAGACAAAATAAGAGAAATACACAAAACTAACCCTGATTTAGAATTAGAAGCCTTTGTCCATGGCGCTCTTTGTGTATCATATAGCGGTCAGTGTTATTTGAGTCAATATATAGGCGGTCGTTCAGCCAACAGAGGTGAATGTGCCCAGCCTTGCAGAAAAAAATACACAGTTAAAAATACTCAAGGGAAAATTTTTGCAAAAGATATTTATGCACTATCGCTAAAAGACTTTAATGCTTCAAAAAATATCAAAGATATGATAGAAGCCGGAGTTTATTCTTTTAAAATAGAAGGCAGACTGAAAGATATAGGATACGTAAAAAACATAGTTTCTTACTACAGACAGGAACTGGATAAATATTCTCAAAAAGCTTCTTCCGGCCATTCAATCTGCACATTTACCCCAAACCCTGACAAGAGCTTTAACAGAGGATTTACAAACTATTTTCTGGAAGGCAGGTGCGACTCTTTTAATCAAATATCACCAAAATCAATTGGAGAATACATTGGCAAAGTAAAAACTGTCGATAAGAATTGGTTTGTCATAGAAACAAATAAACCCCTTTCGCCTCAAGACGGTTTATGCTTCATAAAAAATAACACATTGGAAGGGTTTTTAATAAATAAAATTGAGGGGAACAAAATTTTTCCGAATAAAAAATTTGAGCTTAAATGCGGGGTAAAAATATTCAGAAATCAGGATGTTGATTTTGAGAAAGAATTATTAAAGCCGGTAAAAAGACAAATAGGAGTTAATATTACCTTTAAAAACGGCTGTATATTTGTAAAAGATGAAGATGGTATTAGTACTGAAATTTTTATAAAAGCAAATGAAAAAGCTAATAATGCAGAAAAAATGGCAAACAATTTTGTAAAACAATTTTCAAAAACAGGAGAAAGCGATTTTTATATCAAAGATATAAAAATCGCCTCAGAAGTTCCTTTCATGCCGGTAAGTGAACTTAACCGACTAAGGCGGGAATGTTTTGATAGGCTTATGCAAAAACGGTTGAGTGAGTACAAAAGAGAAATTCAAAAACCGATAAAAACAAAGGAATACTATAAAAAAGAGGTTGACTATAGAGCTAATATTCACAATAAAACCGCACAAAAGTTTTACGAAGAAGCGGGGGTAAATGTAATTGAAGGAAGTTTTGAGAGTAAAACTCCCGAAAGACAAGTCGAACTTATGAGAACAA
This sequence comes from uncultured bacterium, assembly GCA_902782905.1. GTDB lineage: Bacteria > Cyanobacteriota > Vampirovibrionia > Gastranaerophilales > Gastranaerophilaceae > CAG-196. Next base: position 5,751 of record CACZPB010000056.1, on the reverse strand, counting down.
AGCACTGCATTAAATATGCACTTGATATTTGCAAGTCAAAAGAAAATCTTATTTTAGTTGATGAAAAAGGACAAGAATACCCGCTCAGATTTGATTGTAAAAACTGTGAAATGGCAGTTCTCAGTCCATGCAAATAATATAAAAAGCATGGGATAGATATTATTTTATATTGTTTTTGATATAATTAGTATATGAAGTGTGGATTTGTGACAATTATCGGACGCCCTAACGTTGGGAAATCTACTCTTTTGAACCAAGTATTGGGTCAAAAGATAGTAATTGCAACTGACAAGGCGCAGACTACAAGAAAGAGAATTAAGGGAATTCTGACTGATGATGACAGCCAGATAATATTTGTTGATACCCCAGGGGTTCACAGACCTCTTAACAAGTTGGGAGAATTCTTACTTGATGAAGCTAAGGTTGCAGTTCCTGATGCGGATTTGGTTTTGTTTCTGGTCGACGGCACAGAACCGGCAGGTAAAGGTGACAAGTGGATTGTTGAGAATATTTTAAAGAAAACAAAAATACCTATAATCCTTGTTATGAATAAACTCGACAAAATTAAAAACATGCAAAAAATTGAAGAAAATTTAATGAGTTATAAATTGCTGTTTGAAGAAAATATTCCGATTGTCAGGATATCTGCTAAAACAGGAAGAAATAAAGACACACTTTTATCTAACATAATAAAAAAACTTCCGGAAGGAGAAAAATTATATCCTGATGATATTGTTACCGAGGAGAGTATGCGCTCTGTTGCCGAAGAAATTATAAGAGAAAAAATTCTGATAAACACACAAGACGAGATTCCTCACTCGGTCGCAATAAAGATAGATAAATATGAAGAAAAAGAAGATATTGATAAGATTTATGCAACAATATACTGTGAGCAAAAAAGCCAAAAAGGTATATTGATAGGTAAAGGCGGAAATTTGCTAAAAACAATAGGGACAGAAGCCCGACAAGAGCTTGAAGAAATTGTCGAAAAAAAAGTTTTCCTTGGGTTGGAAGTTAAAGTTGAAAAGGATTGGAGAAAAAAAGATAATCTTCTCAAAAATTTTGGGTACGTATCAGAAGAAAAATAATCCGAAAGAGTTAGCAAAAATAATATTTACAGTTTTATATATAGTTAAATAGGAGTGTGTGTATGCAAATACAGAGCTTAGGGATAAATAACGGACACAAAAATTACCCTCAAAAATCAATTAACAAAAATACCCCTTCATTCGGCAGAGCTTGGCAGGAGCATTTAAGCTGGGGAGCTAATTATGTGAAGAACACAGGAAAAACAAATTTTAAGCTGTTTTCTTTTCCTGATGCTAAAGCTGTTTTTGTAGAAGTTGCAGACAAAACTGTCGCGGGGCTTTCAAATATGAAAGAACGTATCGTTCAAGTTTTGGGTACAGTAGGTTTTGGATACACACTTACTAACATTTTACCTAAAGATGAAAACTCTAAAATTTATCCTATGGAAAATAAGGAAAACGGAATATTTGAAGCAAAAGGCGTAGATGCGACACCAAATGACAAATACAGATTTATTGTTGTAACAAAAGATAACGGAATAAATATAGTAAAAGATCCATACGCAAAGAAACAAGAAGATATTAACGGATGGAGTTCAGTTTACTTAGGCAGTTACGACTGGAAAAACACAGCTTGGTTAAACAACCAAGACCCAAGAAGAATAGTAAGAAAGCCCAATGAACCGCTAAGAGGTTTGGAAAGATTAGTGATTGATGAAGTCAATATTCCAACACTTTCTGAGCAAGGGACTTTTGAGGCTGCAAAAGCTCACGTTGATAAAATTGCAGAAGACGGTATCGCAACTGCAATTGAACTTCTGCCTGTTGAGAATACATACTCTATGCAATGGGGTTATGACGGAGTCGACAAATTTGCTGTGAATGAAAAATTAGGCGGAGCTCGTGAATTGAAAGAACTAATCGACTATGCACACGGCAAGGGATTAAACGTAATAATGGATATGGTTCCGAATCACATGGGACCGGACGGAGACTATCTCAGCCAAACCGGGCCGTACGAAAAAGGTGCCGGACAGTTTGGAGGAGAATTCAATTATGAAGGACAAAATAATAAATACGTCAGAGATTGGATGGCAAATACAGCTCTTTGGTGGGCAAATGAATTTAAGGTTGATGGTTTAAGACTTGATATGACAAAGCTCTGCGGTTCTGACTATCTTTTAAAACAAGTTGTCACAGAAGTAAACGAACATTTTCCAAATGTCTTTATAATTGCTGAAGACGGCAGGGATAATAAGGAATCTGTTACAAGGTATGAAGAGCAAATTATAGACCATAAAAATAGTCTGGATTTTATTGACACTCAAGTAAATTTCATAGCAGACAGAGGCTGGTTTTCAACACCGGGGAACATAGGTTTCGACTCCGAATGGGATTTTCCGTTTATGCATGTTCTTAAAAAAGCTATTCTGGAACCTGGAGCAAATTTACTTTCAACATTAGACGGAAGATTAAAAGGTTCTCAACATAGAGTTAAGTATGTTATGAGCCACGACGAAATCGGAAACGAAGACGGAACAAGGTTAATGCCAAAAGTTATATCAAGACATTTAGATTTGTTTAACAAGGTTAATGGTCACTCTGATGCGGAAAAAGGACAAAGGGCAGCTCATACAGCTCAAAAACTTACGGAACTGATTGTTTCTAAAGAATTTAAAAATTTAAGTAATGAGGAACTTTATACCAAAGAAAAAGAATTAGGTATAAACTCATTTATAAGCAAAGATAACTTGATTGATGCGTTTAATACAGCAATTGCAAAACAAAAACTCGCATTGGGCACTGTAATGACGACCCCAGGGCCAAAGATGTACTTCCAAGGTGATGAAGAAGCCGATTTTTCTTATTTCAAATTCTTTAGAGAATTTTCAAATGAGAAAGAACAACGGGCAAAATCTGATGATTTAAAAAACAGTATAATAGCTCAAAAAGGGTATGACACTCTGGAAGAAATTGCAAGAAAAGATTCAATCATAGGCAAAATCAAACCAGCCGGATTGTATAAAAACATTCAAAAACAAATGAAAAAATTCAGCATTGATCTTAGAGGTTTGATGAGTTCAAATCCGGTTATTGAAAAAGGTGATATTGTCGGAACATATAACGATAACAACCATAACGTACACATACACCATCTCAAACTCGGGAATGAAGAAGTACTTGTTATTAAAAACTTCGGCCATGGTTTCCACGACAAAAACTATGAGTACTATGGTTTCCCGCAAAACAGCAATTGGGAAGAAATATTCACAAGTGATGCTAAAGAATATGGAGGTTCGGGCTACACGAACAAAGGGCGAAGCGAACATATTACAAATATGAACCAGCATCTTTCACTTGCACCAAACAGCTTTATAATATTAAAAAAAGTTGACTAATAATTTAACATTCCGCTCTTTTGTGATATTATACAAAGGAGCGGAATGCTTATAATATTATATTATAGAGAGGAAGGAGATTTATAAATGGCACAACGCATTGGTGTTGACGTTGGTGGGACTAACGTAAAAATAGCTTTGGTTAGCGATAAAGGTAAAATAATTTACTCAAATTCTATTCCTACACGTGCGGAAATGGGATATGAATATACTATAAACAGTATGAAGGATGCAATAAGAGACCTTTTGAAAGAAACAAAAATGAAGCCTGCTGATATTGAAGGTATGGGCTTTGGTTTTCCCGGACAAATAGATTGCAAAAAAGGTGTCGTAAGACTTGCTCCAAACATCCCCGGGTGGGTCAATGTTCCGATTGCAACTATTATGGAAAATGAATTCGGAATTCCGACTCGTGTTGACAATGATGTTAGAACAGCCGCTCTTGGAGAGCTTAATTACGGTGCAGGCGTCGGATGTGAAAATCTTGTATGTATTACAGTCGGTACAGGCATCGGCTCAGGACTTGTTGTAAACGGAAAACTCGTTCGAGGGGCAAATAATGCCGCTGGGGAAATCGGGCATATAAAATTAACTTATCAAGGCGGACCGCTTTGCGGCTGTGGTGACAGAGGCTGCTTGGAAGCTTACGCTTCAGGACCTTCAATTGTAGCTCTGGCTGAAGAATATATTAAAGGCGGGAAATCAACCAAGTATAGAGAACTCGCAAATCCTGACATTACGCCTTATATAGTTGCAGTTGCAGCAAAAGAAGGTGACCCTGTTGCACGACAAATCTTCAAAATAATGGGTGAATATATTGGTATGGGATTGACAAGTGTTGTTAATTTGCTTAATCCTGAAAAAATTATTATAGGCGGCGGTGTAGCAGAAGCAGGAGACATTCTGTTTAACCCGATTAAAGAAACAATCGCAAAACGTGCTATGACAATTCAAAGAGAAGTAGAAATTGTACCGGCTCAACTTGGTAATACAGCCGGCGTTATAGGTGCAAGTTTGCTAATTAAATCATAATTTACTTATATTTCATAAAAAAGAGTTAGACAAAAATCTAACTCTTTTTTTTATCTTCTCACCTCTGATTTGGGATCCAGAAAATCTCTTATGGCATCACCAAGAAGATTAAAAGAAAGAACTGCGATAAATATCAATCCCCCAGGAGTTAGTAGCCACGGACGATAAAGAATATTGGTGAATTCTTGCGCTTCTTTTAACATATTACCCCAACTTGCATCGGGTTGCTGAATACCAAGCCCCAAAAAACTCAAGCCGGACTCTGCTAAAATGTAGGATGGCACACTTAAAGTCATTGCAATAATAACGTAACTCGTTGTTTGAGGAAGAATGTGCCGAGTGATAATTCTTAGCTTTGAGGCACCGATAAGTTTTTCAGCCTGAATAAAGTCTTCTTCTTTTATTGAAAGCACCATACCTCTTACGACTCGCGCGAATCCTGCCCAACCGATTAGTGCAAGAATTACTACTATGAGTGCAAACCTTTGTACGCTTGTCATTCCGCTTGGGAGAATTGCTGCCAAAATTATTAAAAGATAAAAACTCGGAATCGCCATTACGGCTTCTGCAAATCTCATCATAAGCATATCAACAATCCCGCCAAAGTAGCCGGAAATTCCTCCATACAAAAGCCCTATCGGAAAAACTATAAGCAGAGATAAAAAACCTACAGTCATAGAAATTCTGCCGCCAAATAGAAGCCTTGAGAACACATCTCTGCCATTAATATCTGTTCCCAAAATATGAAGCTCACCTCCGTTTTCTACACCGAACAAATGCCTGTGAGTTGGAATAATACCAAGAATTCGATGTTTTTCGCCCTTGTTAAACAGCTTTAAATAATATTTTTGACTTCTGTCCTCTTTAAAAACTGTCTGCATAAGTCCTTCATCGTATTCTCTTATATAGTTATAAGTGTAAGGTCTTGATAGTTTTCCTTGCTCATTTATTGTATAAATTTGAGACGGCGGAGCATAAGATAGTTCTCTATTTGAATATTTAGCTGAATACGGCGCAATAAAATCAGCAAAAATTATAACAATATACAAAATAGACAGAACAATAAATGCAGCTTTTGCAAATTTATCTTGGAATATCTTTTTAATTATTTCCATTTGCTGCACCTCCTCTAATTCTCGGGTCAGTAAGCATAAGAAGAATATCTGCGAGCAAATTTCCAACTAGCAGCATAATTGTACCCATCATCAATGACGCCATTACAAGATTAATATCTGATTTCATAACTGCTTCAAGTATAAGTCTGCCAAGTCCGGGATATTGAAAAACATATT
>CACZPB010000055.1 GCA_902782905.1 uncultured bacterium | reverse complement strand
AACCGATTTGCAATATATTTGTGTTCAGGCAAAAACAGGAAGTTTGGAACAATTTGGTTTTGGCGATGCGGAATTATGCTAAAAATGTAAAAAACAAAAAGCCGAGAGTTGCATGCTCTTGGCTTTTATTAGCTTTATATGTAAATACTTGTTCGAATTTTATTTTAATTTTATTATAAATAAACATGCAGTTTTTGCTGATTAATTAGAAATAAAGGAGTTTATTTTGTTTAGGCCGTTAAGGAGAATAAAACAACAATTAAGTCAGGAAGAATGTATCTCCATCCTAAAAAATGAAGTCAGAGGAGTTCTCTCTGTTTTGGGAGATGATGATTATCCTTATGGATTGCCGATAAATTATTGGTACTCTTCTGTAGATAACAAAATTTATTTTCACGGTGCAAGGGAAGGGCACAAAATAGATGCAATAAAAGGGCATGATAAAGTTTCTTTCTGTGTTTGCGGTCAAGGAGTTCAGAGTGAGGGTAAAAGGGGGCTTGATTATAAAAGTGTAATTATTTTTGGTAAAATAAGGCCTGTAGATGATACAGAAAAAACTATTGATATTTGCAGGAAATTGAGCTCTCAGTTTGATTTTGGTGAAGATTATATAGAAGAAGAAATTAAGAAATTCTCAAAATTTGTATTATGTTTGGAGCTTACTCCAGAACATATTTCCGGCAAAAGTGTTAATGAAAGTTAGAGCAAAAGGAGTATAATATGAGTATTTTCGGACAAACCAAAGGAACTGAAATTGAAAAACAAATTGCGCAATTAGCAGCAGGAGAAGCAATCGGCGGAGCTATGTATTATGCGCTTGCAAAAGTTGCTAAAGAAAAATTCGGATTAGAAGACGTGGCAAAAGAATTTATTGAACTAGGAAACCAAGAAACTAACCACGGAGCATTTTATGCAATGCTAAACGGCAGATATCCTTCTGACGAAAAGACTTTTTGGGATATGGTAAGAGGTCTTTCAAAAGCTGAATATAAAGGTGAAGGGAATATAAATCAGCTTGCTGACAAACTGGCAGAACTTGGTGTAGATAAAGAAGCCGTTGAACAAGTGCGGATTTTTGCCGAACAAGAAAAACATCACGGCGAAGCGACAAAGGCAATTATTGATAAATATGCACCGAAAGAAGATGAGGATAATTCAGGAAAACCTGTTTATGTATGCTCAGTTTGCGGTTTTGAATACGTAGGGGACTTGGACAAAGAGTCAGATGATTATATCTGCCCGATTTGTGGATGCAAAAAAGCTGTATTTAAGAGACAATAATCATCTGAAGTATTATGAAAAAATAAATATAATTGAATATTTACCTAAAATTATGACTGAACTTCAAAAAGGAGTTTTGGTCAACACAAAAAAATTTACAGACGGTGCATACAAAAATTTTCCTGAATCTCAAAGAATTACCGACTCTCTTGTGATGATAAGAGCAGAAGGGCACACAAAAGGCAATTCAATTTCCATATTGGAAGACAGGGAAAACGACTGTTATTATATGTTCCATGGCGATGTAACATATTGTGATGCAGCACTTTGGGCAGATGAATTATCTGTGGTTTTTGAAGATAAGGATAAAGCAAGAGAAACACTCACCAGAGTAAGAGAATTTATAAAAAATAACAAAACAATATACTGTTCAACTCACTCTCCTGAAGGGTATTTGAATATTGAACAGAAAAAATTTATGGTGATTTAAATCATATAAAACTCAGGCAAATTTGAATATTTTGTGTGCTTATTCTAGCATATAAGATATGAAGGCCGAATTTTTACATAGAATAAGAGTAGAACGCTATATATTTGGAATAATCATGGCGTTTGCGATGGTTTTTGTTGCAGAACTTAGCGGGGAGAGCGAAATTATTTTCCCCGAGATTTGCGCACTTACTATAGGCGCTTGGATTAGTGAGCAGCAGCCATGGATGACAAACAAACGCAGAATTTTTATTCTGATGTCGTTGGCGGCTCTGTTTGGAGTTTTGACAGTCAGATATGTTAATTTTCCTATGATATTTCAAGTCTGCTTGTGTTTTGCGTTTACGGGTTTTATATTAACTCTTTTTAAGACTAATTTTGTTCCGATAATTTCAGCTTGCATTTTGCCTGTGTATTTAAAAACAAGCAGTTGGGTTTATCCGATTTCAGTCTCTTTTATGGCTCTTATCATAATTGCGGCGCAGTGGCTTATGGAAAAATATCATTTTCGCCCTGTGAATAACTTTATTCCTTGCGAATTTAATATAAAAAATCAAATAATAAAATGGTCAAAACTTTTGGTGGTATTTGGGCTTGTTGCATTGATACCGTTTAAAACTCATCAAATATATTTTCTTGCTCCGCCTCTTATTGTGATGTTCACAGAGCTTTCAAATCCAAGTAGCAAGGCAAGGTTAAAACCTCATTATATAGTTTTTTTGATGACTCTTGCATCTTTTGTCGGATGTATTATAAGGTTAGGCTTGAATTCTTATCTGGGTTTGCCCCTGTATGTGTGCACAGCGGTTGCTTGTATAATCCTTTTTGCAGCAATTGACAAGCTAAAAATTTATTTTCCGCCGGCGGGTGCGATACTGTTAATTCCAATGATACTTAATGAGAACCTTTTAGTTGCATTCCCGTTGGAAGTTCTCTGCGGTGCAATTTTATTAGCTTATTTAGCTATGTTTTTGTTTAAAAACGAAAATTAGAGCCCTGTTGACTTGTAGTATTTATAATCGCTCATTATTCGTGAAACAAAGTGTTGAGAGTGTTTTGGTACCGTGTTGTTGTGACGCTTGATTGCGTCAGGTCCTGAATTATATGCTGCAACAGCAAGTTCCATCGAGCCAAAACGGTTGTACATATTTTTATAGTACAATATGCCGCCTTTTACGTTGTCGTTCAATTCATAGGGGTTTAATCCCATATTTTTAGCGGTGGTGTGTGATAGTTGAAAAACTCCTATATGTCCGCTTAGGCTTTTTGCGTTTTGGTTAAATCCGGATTCTGTTTTAGCAATGCTTAGCATAATAGCAGGCTCAACTCCCATTTCTTTGGATTGTTTTATAATGTTTTGTTTAACTTCGTCCGTAGTTGCTCCAAGTGCTGATACGCAAATTAAACAGAATGTTGCGCAGCACGCGAGTCCTCTTTTTAAAGCTCTTTTCAACACAAAATACTCCTAAAATTAATTATAGGAGTATTTTACCATAAAGTTTAATAAACCGAAAGCGCCTAATGTACTATTTATTAATATTCAGGCGCAAAACCTTTTACAAGCATAGTCAAGAATTTTTCGACAAGTTCAGCTTTTTGTTTGCACTCTTTTATATCTTTTTCCAATTTTTTGTCTAATTCAATAGCTTTTTCAACCATTTTACACCTCGCTTAAAACGACATACTTTTATCTTACATAGTTTATATCGGCAAATTTTGAAAAAACTTTAGGGATAAATGAGGTTTTGTTACAAATTTTTACAAAAAATATCCCTTCTCTATAAAGGGAAGGGATATTTTCAATATATTACTTTTATTTCTTTTTTTCTTTCTTTAATAATATCAAACAAATCCCGAGCGAAATCAGAGCTGATAAAATCCAGAAGTTAATTGCACTGTTCCATGATAGTTTGTCGATGATATAGCCTGTTCCAACCCCTGACAATATTGAACCAATATAACCAAACATTCCGCAGAAACCGGTTACTGCTGAGGCAACTTTCTTCGAGCTTGATTCAACAGCTGATAAACCGCCGATTAGTACTTGAGGTCCGCAAGTGAATACCCCGATAGCGGAAAAGTAAACATAGTCCATAAATGGGCATTGGTTTACTTTGAACAGGTAGATACAAATAGCCAAAAGTGTCAAACAAATAATGTTTACAGGAGCTCTTTTGCCGCCGAATAATTTATCTGAGACAAAACCTGCGCCTATTGTTCCCAATACACCAACAAGAGGTAAAAAGCTTATTATTTTGGCAGCTTCAGCAATTGTATAATGTTTCATATCGACTTGGTACATTACAAGCCAGTCAATTGTTCCGTATCTTACAACGTATACAAATATATAAGCTATTGCCAAAAGCCATACTGTTGGGTTTTTTATAATATATTTTTTGAAAATATCCGAATACGTATAGTTATCTTCTTCGCCGGATTCTTTTACAGGCTCAACGTAATCAGGGTCTTTATACTTTTCAATATCAGGAAGTCCAATGCTTACCGGCTTATCCTGCAAATTCTTATAGAAGAAAAAGCAGAATATCATCGCAAAGATAGCGGGAACATAGAATACTGATTCCCAACCATAGTGAGTAATCAAGTATCCTGAAAGAATCATACTTATGTATGTTCCGACTTCGTGAGAAGATGACCAGAGTGACCATTTTACGCCGCGTTCTTTGTTTGCAAACCAGTATGAAAGGTTTTTTGCAATAGGAGGAAATCCCATAGATTGGAACCATCCGTTAACCCCCCAGAAAAAAGCTAAAAGCCATAGTAGAATTGATACAGGCGGCAAACCGAAGAATGAGATTTCTGTTGGTACGAAATGTGCACAGATTACAAATAGTATGTTAACCAGAGCAGAAATAAAAAGTGCCGTCGGTAAAATTCTCTTTGCGTTAGTGTTATCTGCAATTATACCGTTGATGAATTTTCCTGCTGCGTATGAAAAATAAAGTGAGCTTCCGAGCAAACCCAGCTCAAGCTTACTGTATCCTAAAGCCTCCTGTATGGCAGGAAGTGCAACTGAAATGTTTTTGCGGCAGGTATAAAAAATAATGTATCCGAAAAACATTGAAAAGAATATTTTCATTCTCCAGCGGGCATAAGTTTTATCTATTTCATCCTTGTCAGTTAAAGGTGCCGCAGGAATTGGTTCTTTATAAAAATCTTTTATATTGGCTAGAATTCCCATGAAAGTTCTCCTAAAAAGCTATTCTTTCTATAATATCTCACAAACATGGGAAATAATCTAACAGCTTTCATAGGTTTGTTTTATCTTTTTCTTTCTCCTTCGTTTGGAGGATATGAACCGACTTTAACAAAAGATTTTTGAAATTATGCCGACATAAAAATTGTTAAGGAAAAATACATGTTACAACAACTATTACCCCAAAATGAAGTATTAATTCCGAATGCTCGTACTCCTAACAAAGCTGTAGAGTGCATTAATTCTTATATTCATGATGTCAGATGCGAAAATCTGACTGTCGATATTTCTTTTATGAATGCAATTGACTCAGCTTACGTTTCAACGATGTGTTCAACCAGCCATTATATAAAATATCCGGAAGGTAAAATTAACTGGATAGTATCATCAAAAATGGCTATTGATATGACTAAATTTTTGCAGCTTGGAAATTCAAACTATTTTTTGAATAATTAATCTACAAAACTTCAACGATTTGTTTTATGTTATCGCTTGTGATATTGGAAGAAGCAATGTTTTTATGCTCTTGCGTTAGAGCCTGTTTTTCTTTCAAAGTTGTAAGTACTTTGAGAATAAGTGTTTGGTTTTTGCTATCCAAAAGGGTTTCGAGTTCTTCTATTTCGTTTACATAATCTACTGCGTAGAAAACAAAGTCGCTTTCTTCAAAAAGCTCATCATACAGAAGGCTGTTGAGTTTATAGGTGTTCATACCGTCCAATAGTTTTTTTATTTCAAAGACTTCGTCTTTTGTATTTTTATCGGAATCAAAGAGGTATTCCTCGTTTTCGGTAAGGGCTTCAAATTTATCTTTTGCCATCCTGAGAAGCAAGGCTGATGAACTTGTAAGGTTTTCTCTGTACAAATTATCAAAAATTTCATAAAGACCGTAGTCTAAAACAGCCGAAGGCAGTAAAATTTCAGGAATTGCATTAACGATGTTGCATAATACTAAAACTCCGTCATCAAAAGAATTCGTTAGAAGTTCTTCTATCGGAATTAAAAATGGTATTTCTGATGCAATATTTTCTGCAAGTGTTGATTTTTTCATTATTTCAATTATTCGATTAATACAATCTTTAGCCCCGAATGTTACCAAGAATTTTATGGCATCAAACTGTTCAAATTCATCCTCTGAATTTAATTTGCTAATTGCTTCTTCTTTGGAAACGTTATCATTCAGTTTTGAAAGGAGCTCAATTGAATTAATAGCAAGCGGCTCAAACTTAGAGTGTGCATTTTCTCTTATTTTGGAAATAATATCTTGCGAACCTGAAATATCCAGAAATGTCAGAAATTTTGTCGCGTAGGCCTGTCTGTTATGATTGTCAGAAAAAACCATATCCTTCATTTTTTCGCAAAGTTCTAAACCGCCGTATTTGTGTAGAACTTCTGCAATCACTGTGTCGTACGATGGTGAATAATAATCACAAAACTGGAGTAAATTAAGGAAATTATCCTTATTGCAGGCACTCTGAATTCTTTTAGCAACATTGTTTTTTACAAAATCAAACAGAAAATCATCCTGCTTAATGAGTTTCTTGAATAACTCAATATCAGGTGTATTAACTAAAATTTTTGCCGCTTGCTCAAACTCCGCAGGATTTTTTCCTGTGAGTGCTTTAAATAAATCCATACTTTACTAATCCAAATAGAACACTGTAATAACTTTGTGGTTTTCTTCCGCATATTCTACGGCGCGGTGTAAAGTTTTACTTGTGTGAGACAAGAAGCAAATAACTTGATTACAATCATCAATAATTTCTCTGTTGCATACTCTTGAAGCATCTGCAAGAGTCATCATTGCTCTGTCAGAGTGTTCTATGATATTAGGGACTCCAATCAATTGGTCTTGAACGTCAGACGGTTGTTGACCGATTGTTTGAGGCAAAATAACTTTTAATTTGTCAGGATTAGACTTCATAGCGCCTCTTATTGCGGCAGCGTTTGTACCTGATGAACCACCTGATGTAATAATAGTATTACCTTGTTGCACAAGAGCTGTAGCTAAAGTTTCAATCATTTGTTGGTGTGTGATTGCAAGATTTCTTGAACCGATTATGGCAATGCGTTTTGCGGGCTGCTTAATTGTCGCAAGCTCCATCGCAAGCTCATCAACTGTATCAGGGTCGTGTTCTGCCTTGTCCAAATCATCGACAGGAACCATAATTGACTGTTGTTGTTCGTTTTCGTCAATAGAATCAAGAATTTCAATCATTTTTTCACCTTTTAAATTATCTGCTGCTATCCCTTGCCTTTACCCTCTTGGGCTATTTGAGGAAACAGGCGAAGGTGCTCTATTGTCATTACTGCTTGTTTTTTGTATGCTATGTATAATAGCATAAAATTGAGATTTTGGGAATAGGTAATGGAAAATATCTTAGAAAACCTTAACAAAGAGCAGGCGGATGCTGTGCAAACGACTGAGGGTGCTCTGCTTATATTAGCAGGTGCAGGCAGCGGCAAAACAAAAGTTTTAACCTCTCGTATTGCTTATATGATACAGCATGGAGCTGTAGCAGGCAAAATTCTTGCCGTAACTTTTACAAATAAGGCTGCAAGAGAGATGAGAGAGAGGCTTGCAAAAATAGTTGGCGAAAAAGTCGTTAAATATATGTGGGTCGGAACTTTTCACAGCATTTGCGGAAGAATTTTAAGGCAGGATATTGAAAATTATTCGTTCCAATCAGGCAAAAAACTTGATAAGAATTTCACTATTTATGACGAAACGGATTCTCTGGCTATAATTAAACAAGGAATTAAAAAAGTTAATCTTGATGATAAAATCTATCAACCAAAGCTTATTAAGGCAATAATTTCAAATGCAAAGAACAAAATGCAGGACGCGTATACTTTTGCAACTTTTGCGCGTGATTTTAAATCACAAAATATTGCAAAAGTTTTTGAGTTTTACGAAAATGCCTTAAATAACAACAATGCTATAGATTTTGATGATATGCTTATGCTTTGCGTGAAGCTTCTTGAGCAAAATCCTGAAGTCAGGGCAAAATATTACAACAAATTTCAACACATACTTGTAGATGAGTACCAAGACACCAACCAAGCTCAATACCAGCTTGTAAAGGCACTTTATACAAATCTGCAACAAGATGTTCCCCAAACTCGTTCACTTTGTGTCGTAGGTGATGTTGACCAGTCTATTTACAGTTGGCGTGGTGCCGATTTTAGAATAATTCTTAATTTTCAAAACGATTTTCCTAATGCCAAAGTTGTTAAATTAGAGCAAAATTACCGTTCTACAGCGAATATTCTTAATGCGGCTAATGCTATAATTGAAAATAATGAGGAGCGTGTGGATAAAGTTCTTTATTCGCAAAAAGGCGATGGTGAGAAGATTTCGCTTTATGAAGCACAAGATGAAGCAGACGAGGCCAATTATATTGTAAAATCTATAAGAGATACTTCTGAAAACTATAATCAATTTGCAATTTTATACAGAACCAACAACCAATCGCGTGCGCTAGAAGAAGCGCTGATAGCATCAGGAATTCCTTATAGGATTTATGGCGGGCTAAAGTTCTATGACAGAAAAGAAATCAAGGATGCAATTGCTTACCTGAAGCTAATTTATAACAATGACGATTCGCAGTCTTTAAGGAGAATAATTAATGTTCCGAAACGTGCAATCGGTGAAACAACTTTGAAACATTTGCAAGAGTATGCCGATGAAAATGACATAAGTCTTTATACGGCAATTGTTGATGTAGACAATATCTCAACGATTAAATCAGGAACAGCTGCAAAACTGAAGGATTTTGTCTCTTTGATTGAAAAATTTAAAGAAGCTCAGCCAAAATACTCTTTGCCTGAATTTCTAGGGCTTATTCTTGAAAGGAGCGGGTATCTAAGAGAACTTCAAGCCTCTGGTACGGATGAAGATGAAATAAGAATAGAGAACCTTCAAGAGTTGGTAAACGTTGCAAATGAGTTTGAACCGGAGGAGCTCGATAATGTTCTGGGTGAATTCTTGGCTCAAGTTTCTCTTGTTTCAGATATTGACGGAATGGATGAAATTGCAAATAATGTCACTTTAATGACTCTCCACGCATCAAAAGGTCTGGAGTTCCCGATAGTATTTCTTGCCGGATGTGATGAGGGGATTTTTCCGTCTGCGAGGTGTTCAAATACACTATCAGAGCTTGAAGAAGAACGCAGACTTATGTACGTTGGTGTAACAAGAGCGGAAACAAAGCTCTATATTACAACTGCCAAACGTCGTCAAATGTGGGGTGAATACAAGTATTATTCTCCAAGCAGGTTCTTGGATGAAATCCCTGTGAATTTGATAGATGAGGAACAATCAGCATTTTCTGAATACACGTCAGATAGAAGCACATTCAGAAGTGCAGTAAAAACAGTTTCAAAAGCTTCTTTTCACAAAAAAGAGAGTTCTATAAATTCAACCAATGACGGTTATGTAAAACCGTCAACTGGATTTGGCGCAAGCTTTGTTGCTCCTTCGACAAAAAATGTAAATAATGTTGTGAAAAAACAACCGACAGTTCAAAGAACTCCTGCAAGAGCAATAATAAAGAAAAATCCTATAAATAAAGAGCGTGAAGAAGAAAAAATCAGAAAGTTTTTTGAAGATAATATAATAAAGCGTAAACTTGAAGAAAAGAAAAAAGAAGAAGCACGTTTGGCACAAGAACAAGCAAAAGAACAAGAGCTCAAAAATACGGCAACTCAGTATTTCTTCAATATTGGAGAACGCGTATTTCACGAAAAACTTGGTATAGGTCACATAACTGACGTTATCCAAATAGGTGACAGCACGATGTATACAATAGATTTCGGCAAACTGGGCAAAAAAGCCATGGATGCGGCTTATGCCCATCTTAAGAAGTTTTAGGGCTGAAATTTAAGGATGATTTTTCAATGGAGTGAATCTCAGTTGAGCAAATTTTGACCGTTAATAGACTATGCGCTTATCAGATACCATGTTACCAGTGTTAAATATACAGCTAACCCTATTACGTCGATTGTCGTTGCAATTACCGGCCCTGAAGCAACAGCAGGATCTATTTTAAGTTTTTTTAGAACAAGTGGTGTACAAGTACCAATCATAGTCGCAATCGTCATATTAAGTGACATTGCGAGACCTACAATCAAGCCGAGCTCCATGTGCCCTTTCCAACCCCAGGTTACGCAGGCAACGAGAATACCGAACAAGACGCCAATACTTAAGCCGGTAATCGTTTCTCTTAAAAGATAATGCCAGCCCGAGCTTAGGGTGATTTGCCCTGTTGACATACCACGAACCATAAGGGTTATACTTTGTGTTCCGATGTTTCCGCCTAGCCCTGCCAAAAGAGGCATAAATGCTGCAATAACAGGAAGTGCAGTGAATGTTTTATCATATCTGTTTGTAATTGTTACAGCGATAAATTCTCCGATAAGAGTAATAAATAACCACGGTACTCTTGCTTTTATTGCGTGTCCTATGCTGCCAGTCAAGACATCGTCGTCATCATCGCCGAGGTCTGTTACGATACCTGAAGATTGCAGAATTTCATCTGTTGTTTCTTCTTCAACAATATCTTGCGCGTCATCCCAAGTCACAATCCCCTTCAAGTGATTATATAAATCAACTACAGGCAGAGCGTTAAACTGGTATTTCATAAAAACATCTGCGATAAAGTCTTGATAATCATCTACGTGGATTTTTACAATATCTTTCGACATTATATCTGAAATATTTAAATCAATGGGAGCCGTAATTAATGTTCTGAGTGATAAAACGCCTACGAGGTGGTCATTTTTGTCGACAACGTAAGCATAATAAAGCTCCATGTTATCTTTTTCAGCTTTTATTCTGATTGTATCAAGAGCTTCTTTGACGGTCATATTGTCGTAGACAGTAAGCACAAGCGGGTTCATGATACCGCCTGCGGTGTCTTCGTTGTATTTCATCAACTCTCTGACGTCAGATGAAAACTTTTT
>CACZPB010000054.1 GCA_902782905.1 uncultured bacterium | reverse complement strand
GCAGGTGATTAAGTGTGTTTTAATATATTCAAGATATAACGCGCTATACCATAGATGCTTTTATAACCATCTGTTCACTTGCTCACCTGTTCACCTGCTCACTTTACTATCAATTCAACTCTGCATTATCTAGAGCTTGTTTTCTTTTTTCTTCTTCTTTAATAAATTCACAGTCAGCCTCAAGCCGCTTGTCCTCCATAGCATCAATAAGCTCATGGATATCCTTGATTTGTCCGAGCTCAAATCCTACTTCAGCCAAAAGAACACAGTCGTTACAAAGCCTGTGATGACCGTAAACAACAGAGCCTGCAAAATCTTTTGTTCCTCCTCAAGCGTCACATGTGAAAAACTCATGCTCGCAATCGGGGTTTTCTTCTATATCATCAAGCCTCATCTGCTCAACGACCAATTGCATTTCCTTAACAACTTCTTCTTTTGATTTCATATCTACCTTTCTCCCCTCGCCCTGCGGGAGAGGGGTGGGGGTGAGGGGTTCTCCCTTTTGTACCCTTTTTTATTTTATTGTCAGGTTGAAACCCGACCTATTTACTATCATTATACCATGCTTATTGCTTTGTGAGTTGATGTCAAAATCCAGCCATAAAATAAACGAGAAAGCTTTATTACTTGAGCTTTCCCGTTCGTTTATTTCATGTTCGCGGGTCAAGATCCACGCGACTTTGTATGTTTTACCACATGCAGTCAAAGATTTCGCCTTTATCAACAATACCGTTGCCGTTTTTATCTTCTGCATATTGTAGTCCGTCTGCGCTATATACTCTTGAAATTACTCCGTAAGAGCTGTTTATGGTGAATTATCTGCAACCACAGGAAACACTCAAAGAAGAGATTATTAGTACAGTCAAAAATATTAAAGACAGAGAAAAAATAGAGATTATTTACAAAATTATTAAGTCTTTTGAGTAATAAATGTTTTTGGAAGGGATTATAGTTATAGTAAATAAAACCCTAACCCTTGTCTGATGGAAAAGTTATGGCGATTCTTCTGACTTTGTTATTATTGGCGCGAATATACAAAATCATTTTCCTCAGAATGACGGAAAAAGCAAAATGAGGTTTATCTTGAATATTTTATAAATATACCTCTATAGCTTGAATTTGACCGAAAAATATGCTAATATGCGAAATATCCGAGGTGAATTGTAAATAATTGTAACAGTTTAAAAAAAATTAGGCAATTTTTACCTTGATGGAACTTTAATATAGTACAAAGTGAAGGTAGTTAAAGAAAAGAGGTCGTTATGGCTAACTTGAAGAATTTTATCAACTCAATGAAAGAAGCTCTTGATCCAAAAGCAAATTTGCTTACATTTGCAAACTCACAAAATTTGGATAGAGAAGACTATATAAAATCATTATCCGCTAGTGAATTAAAGATTAAATCTGACGAACAAAGGCTGGAAGCAATGGTCAGAAAACAATTAAAAGATGAATTTCCAAACATTGAGAAAAGCGCCTCTTATGACTTGCTGGTTGACGCAGTCATCCATAATTATAAGTCAAAACAGCTTCAAGCCACAGATGATGTGGAAATTAAATAGTAACATCATCAAAACTTAGAGAAAGAAAGAGTTCGCTAAAACAAGCGGGCTTTTTTGTTATATAAATTAAACTTCCTTGTGTTTAACCGTTTTATATTATATAATTTATCTAAGGAGAGAGTAACATAGGAGAGTTTATGGAGACATTAAATAAGAACGAAGGGCTCATTACGCAAATCATAGGACCGGTAATTGACGTTGAGTTTGCGCAAGGAGAGCTCCCTGAAATATACAACGCACTAAATATTCAAACTGAAGATGGAAATACTGTAGTAGCAGAAGTTCAACAAATGCTCGGTTCAAACAGAGTTAGAACTGTTGCTATGTCTTCTACTGACGGTTTAAAAAGAGGAATGAAGGTTATTAACACAGGTGAACCGATTAAAATTCCTGTAGGCAAACCTATTCTGGGAAGAATTTTGAACGTTATAGGCGAACCTGTTGATAAAATGGGAGACATCAATACGGACACATATCTTCCTATCCATAGAGAGTCCCCAAAATTGGTTGATCAAAATACCGATATCGAAATTTTGGAAACAGGTATCAAGGCAATTGACTTAATTCAACCTTATCAAAAAGGTGGGAAAATCGGTCTCTTTGGCGGTGCAGGTGTAGGTAAAACAGTTCTTATTATGGAGCTTATTCACAATATTGCATCTGAACACTCAGGAGTTTCTGTTTTTGGCGGTGTAGGAGAAAGAACCCGTGAAGGAAACGACCTTTGGAATGAAATGAAAGAATCAGGGGTTATCGACAAAGTTGCTCTTATTTACGGTCAGATGAATGAACCGCCTGGAGCGAGAATGAGAGTCGGACTTTCAGCCCTAACAGCTGCTGAATATTTCCGTGATTATTCAAAACAAGACGTATTATTGTTTATTGATAACATATTCAGGTTTACTCAGGCAGGTTCTGAAGTATCGGCTCTGCTCGGTCGTATGCCTTCTGCAGTTGGTTATCAACCGACACTTGCAACTGAAATGGGAGAACTTCAGGAACGTATTACATCAACTAAAGACGGTTCTATTACCTCTGTTCACGCTATTTACGTTCCTGCCGATGACTT
>CACZPB010000053.1 GCA_902782905.1 uncultured bacterium | reverse complement strand
TTTTCTTGTAATTTTTTCCGATATCTTTATCAATTCGTCCAAATCTAAATCATACAATTTTAATAGTTCTTGTTTATTCATAATTTCCCCTATGTTATGGTATGCCATAACATAGCATAAACAAAAGACTTTCGCAATATTTAATTTTTATGTTATTCTACAATTATGGAAAACAAATTAACAAAAAGTTTAGAAAACTTCGAATAAAGATATGCATGCTCTACCGGCTGAGCAAATGAAAATTTAATAGAACTATGTGGGGGTTTAGTATACTTTTTCAGGACAGTTAATTATTCGGTTGAAATGATTATTTTCGCCTCAATCGGCTATGTGTAAAGGATTTGGCGGTAGGAAGTTTCCTACGAATAATCATATCTAAAGTAAGTAGGTTGGGTGAAACCCAACAATAACTAAATCATACAAAAAGACAACAATGGGTAATTTAAAAAATTTATTTCTAAAAATAGGTCGGGCTTTAGCCCGGCACATATTTTGTAAGTTTTTGTCGGGTTAAAACCCGACCTATTCACTGTTATAAAAACAATGCTATTTGGTATAAATAATCTTCTATAATTCATAATAAAATCATAATACAAAAGTTATTGTTGGGTTTCACCCAACCTACAGGCTACTATGCTCCTTCAAATAGTGCAGTATCAATCATTGGTGAACAAAAGAGCGATAATACTATTGCTTCTATGGTGCATAAAAAAATTGGAGCAATATATATTCAATACGACAGCAAGATGACCAAAGACGAGATGCTGGAAAAATATACAAATGAAAACAAATTGCAAACAATGGGATTTAGAATTCTGGGATGGTTTTTAATGTTTGTAGGGCTAAAATTGCTCTTTGAACCTTTAATGAACCTCTTAAATTTAGTGCCGATTTTAGGACAATTAGCAAATTGGGCGACGACATTTATTTGTGCACTGATTTCTTGTGCGCTCTCATTATTTACTATTGGTATTGCTTGGTTTGCCTATAGACCGTTGCTTTCGTTACTGTTGATAATTATCGGTGGAATAATCACAATGTTTGTGAAGAAAAATTTAATAAAAGCAGAACAATAAACTATTTTATACTTTTATAATTTATTTGATTTTGGCTACAATCTTTTTTGCGTTTTCTAGGTTGTCCAAAGATAACTCTGAAAAAGTTGAATCTAAAATTTTTATTGCAGTAGTGAAACTATTATTGTTAAAATTTTCCATTATTTTTGCAAATTGTTCATTAGAACTTGCGATAAAATTATCCATTGTGTTTTTTATAGCTACAGCAACCGGCGATTCTTGGGCTTCTTCTGCTGCATCATTTATAAAGAATTGCTGCACCTTTTGCAGAAATTCATTTTTTGAATAATCTGTTTGTGTAACATTTTGTGCATTTTCTTTTGCAAAATCAGAAATATTTGCATAATTCTTCAACGGGTTATTGTTATCGAAATACCATAGTGATAAGCCCTCTTTTTGGTTGAAGTTTGAAGGCTTGTTAATAACCTTGCCCATCAAATTTTCTGTGTAATCAAAAATTCCTTCGTGAGTTTTAAGCAAAATATTATTAAGAATCTCAGCGGTTGAGTTTTCTTCTGACGCCGGAATTGCTATTGGTTTGATTAAATATCTTTTACCGACGTGTTCTCCGAACATTCCGCACCAATCGTTCATCACTGAATAATTTGTAATAAAACTGTAATCGTATCTTAGGTTGCAGTCATAGGTGTCTAAAAGGTGAGAGCACCCCGGAGCGTTAAAAGTGTATGTCTCAACTTTTTCTCGGTTAACAGTAAATTCTTTTGCGGCAACAATCTGAGCTAAGGCACCTCCCAGTGATTGTCCTACTATAACAATTTTTCTTTTAGGGTTTTCGTTTTTTACTATTTTATAAAATTCCCATGCGTCTTTAAACTGATTGTCAAATTCTGCTGTCATAAGGTTAACATCTGTTATAATGTCCTTAAGCAGCGCACTGATATCTGAAACGTTTTCGCCCAATCCCAGTCTTTCCGTCCCGCGGTATGCAATGACAAGATTTTTTCCATTGTCAAATACGTTACCGACAAAGCCTGTATCATCGTTTTTATACGCATAATAGTCATTGTTACCTTGTTTGCTTAACAGGCTATCCGTAACTTTTTGAAATTTTGAACTAGCAATTTCTTTTATTTTGTAGTTTTTTAATTGTAAATAAAATTCTCCGCCGTATATGATTTGTGCGAGTTTCAAATAATCATTTTTTATTTTTCTTTCAAACATAAGATTTCTTTATTTTCTTTTATACTACAAGCTTGGCATAACAATAAATCAAAAGTCAATAATTTAAAAATACCAAATATTTATTTTAATTCTTAATAGTGTTAAAAATTTAAAAATATAAAAATTTTTGTATTTTTATGCTAAAATTTATTTAAAAATTTTAATTTATAAAAGTGAAAAATAACAGA
Organism: uncultured bacterium; assembly: GCA_902782905.1. Lineage (GTDB taxonomy): Bacteria > Cyanobacteriota > Vampirovibrionia > Gastranaerophilales > Gastranaerophilaceae > CAG-196. The sequence goes on along the minus strand of CACZPB010000053.1, from coordinate 14,205 downwards.
TATTTGTCAAACAAATATTAATGAGGATAACAATGGACGAGAACACAGATTATAAATTTGAGGCAAAAGAAAAGCCAAAAGTCTCTGTTATTGTTCCGGTGTATAATTCGGAAAAATTTATAGAAAAATGTTTAACCTCTATTATGGTGCAAACTTTAAAAGAGCTTGAAATTGTTGTTGTGAATGATGGCTCAACCGATTCTTCATTGGTGATTTTGAATAGTATGGCGCAAAAAGATTCGCGGATTAAAATTGTTAGTCAAGAAAATCAAAAGCAGGGTGCTGCAAGAAATGCAGGAACTAAAATTGCTGAAGGTGAATATATTGGTTTTGTAGATTCGGATGACTGGGTGGATAGTGATTATTTTGAAAAACTTTATAATGCTGCCCAAAGATATGATTCAGACATAGCACTTGCAACCAATGTGAGAATTGGGAATGGAAAGACAAAAAAGCGACTTCAAATAAATGAAGAAAAATTTGTTACAAATCTTCAGAACAAATTCGACATATGCAATTTGCCCCAAAATCCTTGTCCGACAAATAAAATTTATCGCAGAGAATTTTTAGATAAATTTAATATATCATGGCCGGAAGGGTGTTATTGTGAAGATAAAATCTTTGTTACAAAATGTATATATTATGCAAACGGGGTTGTAACGGTTCCGGATGTGAATTATTATTATTTCAGAAACCCGAATTCTACGGTTAACAGTAAAATCAAAAAACACAAAAAACAGTTTATTCATGACAAAAACTTTGCCAGAAGAGAAGTTCTTGATTTTTTGAAAGATAATAATGCACAATTGAGAGACAAAGAATTCTGGGCTATAAAAAAAGATTATAAATTGTTTGGAAAAAGCATATATAGGATAACAGAAAGCTTGAAAACAGAAAAACACCTCTTATTTTCGTTTATTCCTATTTGGGAAGGAGAAATTAATGGCTAAAAACTTGGTTGTCGGTGCGGGATTCTCCGGCGCTACAATTGCATATTTGCTTGCGGATAAATTGAATGATGAAGTTATTGTTATCGATAAAAAAGAACATATAGCAGGCAATTGCTTTGATTATCGAGACAAAAACGGTATAATGATTCACAAATACGGTTCGCACATTTTTCATACAAAATCCGAAAAAGTTTGGGCTTTCCTGAAACAATTCACTGATTTTAATACGTACATGCATAAAGTTGTAGGATATTTGGACGGAATAGAAACTCATATCCCATTCAACTTCAATACGCTTTATGACGTTTTTCCGAATTCACTTGCAAGAAAATTGGAAGAAAAATTGCTTGCAAATTTTGAAATCAATTCAAAAGTGCCTATTTTAGAGTTTCAGAAACAAGATGATGAAGATTTAAAATTTTTGGCAAATTATGTTTATGAAAAGATTTTTCTTCACTATACAACAAAACAATGGGGAGTTTCGCCGAACGAAGTTGACGGTGCTGTTACGGCAAGGGTGCCTGTATATTTAAGTAAAGATAACAGGTATTTTCAAGACAAATACCAAGGAATACCTCTCGAAGGTTACACTAAAGTTGTGGAGAAAATGCTCTCTCACAAAAATATAAAAATTAAACTCAAAACTGATTACAAAGATATAGATGCTTCAAAGTTCGACAGAGTTTTTTACACAGGTCCTATAGATGAATATTTTGATTATGAGTTTGGCAATCTTCCATACAGAAGTGTAAATTTCAAATTTGAAACTTATGACAAACCATATTATCAATCTAATGCTTGTGTGAATTATCCTTGTAACTACGATTTTACGCGCATTCACGAATATAAGTATTATTTGGATGACAAATCCGATAAAACCGTTATTGCAAAAGAGTATTCAGAGTTTTTTGAATTAGGTAAAAACGAAAGATACTATCCTATACCTAAGGACGAAAATACTGCTTTGTATAACAAATATCTTGAAAAAGCCAAAAGCTTGGAAAATGTGTATTTCTTGGGCAGACTTGGAGATTACAAGTATTATGATATGGATAAAGCAATTCTACGGGCAATAGAGCTTTTTGAGGAGAAGTTTGGTGGCTAAAATCTCAATACTAGTTCCGATATATAATGTTGAATGCTATTTAAGAGAATGCTTGGATAGTCTTATTGGGCAAACGTTAGAAGATATTGAGATTGTTTGCATAAACGACGGCTCGACTGATAATTCTGCTCAAATATTGCAAGAATACGCATCGAAAGATTCCAGAATAAAGGTTATAGATAAAGAAAATTCAGGTTACGGAGCTTCTTTGAACAGAGGTTTAGAGATGGCAACCGCTGAATATATAGGGATTGTGGAGTCAGATGATTTTGCTGATAGTAAAATGTTTGAAGAATTAGTTGCTTTGGCTAATAAAAACAATGCGGATGTTGTAAAGTCTGACTTTTTCTTTTATTTTTCAAAGAAAAAACAGGCAAGACGTGCGGGTAAGATTTCAAAAAACAAATGCGGTAAGGTTTTTAGTGTAAAAGATGATGCGACAATTTTAAAGACAATGCCTTCAATTTGGAGTGCGATTTACAAGAAAAGTTTTTTGGTAGAAAATGGTATCAGGTTTTTAGAAACCGCAGGTGCAAGTTATCAAGATACGTCATTTGCGTTCAAGGTGCTTGCGACGGCTGAAAGAATTGTCTTTACATCAAAAGCGTACTTGTACTACAGGTCGGATAATGAAAATTCTTCTGTCAAATCAAAGGCAAAAGTGTATGCGATATGTGATGAGTGGGAAGAAATTACGGATTACTTAGCCAAAAGAACTGATATAAAGCAAGTTGTAAATGATGTAAAACTGTCAACCCAGTTTAATGCATACAAGTGGAATGTGATAAGAATAAGCGAACAATATAGGGATGAATTCATTGACAGATTTCAGGCAGATTTCAGACAATATTATAACGATGGTGAAATCACAAATAATTTTTATAAAAAGGTAAGACAGGAAGAATTGAGTATGCTTCTAAATGATAAAACAGCTTTTAGAGCTTATATAGACGACCTTTCTATAAAACAGCAAAAAAAAGAAAAGAGACAGCAGCAGTTTTCAATAAGGATTAATCCTTCAAGAGTAAGCGTTGTTCTTTTTGGAAAACATATTCTGGAGATAGGATAAGTGGCAAAAGTCAGTGTAATCATACCTGTTTATAACGTAGAGAAGTATTTGAGAGAATGCTTGGATTCTGTTGTCAATCAGACACTAAAAGATATAGAGATAATCTGTGTGGATGACGGTTCTACAGATGATTCCGGTGCAATTTTAGATGAGTATGCCGCAAAAGATAGCAGAATAAAAGTTATACATAAAGAAAACGGCGGCTATGGTAAAGCTATGAACGTAGGCATTGATAGTGCAACCGGAGAATATATTGGAATTGTAGAGCCGGACGATTATGTTGAACTAAATATGTTTGAAAATTTTTATAAAATTGTATCTGAAAATAATTTGGATTTTGTAAAAGGATATTATTATAACTATTCATCTTTTCCCCTAGAAAAAAATGAATTAGTTGCCAATTATGATAATAATATATGCAACAGGAAATTAAAACCAATAGAATATTTTGAAACGTTCAAAGGTGGAGCAAGTATTTGGTCTGCCATTTACAACAGAGAATTTTTAATTGAAAAAGATATTAAATTCCTTGAAACTCCAGGTGCATCTTTTCAGGATACAAGTTTTTGGATAAAAGTTCTTTTGTCTGCAGAACGAGGGATGTTTGTTAATGAAGCATACAATCATTATCGAATAGACAATGAAAATTCATCCGTAAAAAGTAATTCGAAAATATTCTGTATATGTGATGAAATGCATGAACTTGATAGAATATATGCTAGCAGCAAAAAAATTGTAAAAATTATAAATTCTTTGAAAATAGATAAGTACGCGTGGAATTATAACAGGCTGACCAAGCAAGGACAAAAACAGTTTAAGGATATATATTTAAAAGAGATTGATCCAATAATAAAGTTGAAGAATTATATTCCCATAATAGTTCCTGCACGAAGTATAAAGACATTTAATGATGTTAAATATCAAAATATTAAAAGAATTTTTTCTGTTCAGAATGTCGGTATTCATAAGGTTCTTTGTATATTTGGATTAAAGTTTCAATTTAAGAGTAAAAAACTTATTGAACGGGAACGGTTTAATAAGCTTGAGGGAAGAGTCAATTATTTAGCTAGTGAATTGAAACGTTTAAAAAAAGCAGTAAAAGGAAAGATATAATGCAGCCGAAGGTCAGTGTAGTTATTCCAATTTATAACCAAGAAAAATATTTGAGAGAATGCTTGGATTCTGTTGTTAATCAAACTCTCAAAGACATTGAAATAATATGCGTTAATGACGGCTCAACAGACGGGTCACTAGCGATTTTAGAAGAATACGCAGAGAAAGATAATCGGATAAAAATTATAAACCAAGAAAATCAAGGCGCAGGTGTTGCAAGAAATAACGGAATTGATATAGCAACCGGCGAATATTTGATGTTTCTGGATCCAGATGATTGGTATGATTCAAATGCTTGCGAAAAAGCTTATACTCAAATTAAACAAAACAATAACGATTTAGTTGTGTTTAATTTTATTGAGTATATAGAAAAAACAGGAAAATCTTCAAAGGCTGATTGGCGTCTTGCTCCCTTAAAAAATCATTTTAATCAACCTAAAATAAATCTAAGAGAATTAAAAAATTATATTAGTTGTGCGTATACAGTTACACAAATATATTCACTTAACTTTATAAAAGATAATAACATTCTATTCTCCAATAATAAGTTTGCGGAAGATGTTCCATTCTATATAAAGGCAATAGTATCAGCAAAAGATGTTTCTATAATTAATGAGCCTTTGTATTTTTACAGAATTCAAGAAAAATCAAGCTCTCAAACATTCTATGACAATTGGAACGATTTGTTGGATGTGAGATATAAATGTTTGGAGTTTATCAATAATAGAAGTGATGGAAAATATTATATATATCCGTTTTTGAAATATACAATAGAGTCATTGTTGTTTTGGTACAAAAAAGCTGAGAGTCGCAAATATAAAAATATAAAAGATTTTTATAATAGTGTTCGTTGCTTTTTTAGAATGATAGATAAACTGTATGATATCAAAAAGATAAAAAATGATATAAAATATAGAACCTTTAAAAAAATATGTAGCTGTTCATGGGAAGTATATAATTTGTTAAAGTTTGGAGAAGTTATATTTTCTGTAAAAAAATCTCCTGATAGGCAACACAAAATTTTTACGATATTTGGTATAAAAATTAAAATTAAAAATTTAAAATTTATAGATGTGTATAATATGGGAACGCATAAAGTATTCAAAATTTTATTTATCAAAATAAAAATAAAACGATACTTTCTCTTAAATCTTACAAATTACAAAATAAATAAAAATAAAATAGTATTCAGCAATTATTTGGGTAAATCTTATGGTTGTAATTCTAAATATATTACTGAAGAAATTTTAAAACGAAAATTGCCTTACGAACTTGTATGGCTCGTAAATAATCCTGAAAAAGAAAGAGAAAATTTCCCGACAGAAATCAGGTTAGAAGATTTTTATTCTAAGAGAGGTCTTATTGAACTATTAACAGCAAAATTGTGGGTTGATAATACAAGAAAGCCTTACTTTTGGAGTAAAGGATTAAAAAAGAAGTCTGAACAAAAATATATACAGACTTGGCATGGCTCATTAGGTATGAAAAAAATTGAAGCTGCAATAAAAAAAGAGAGCAATTATTGGCGAAAAAATGCCAAAATCGATTCTAAAAATATCGATTATTTATTGACAACAAGTGAAACTGATAAAAAGTTTATGCGACAAAGTTTTTGGTATGATGGAGAAATCTTAGTGAGCGGCTATCCGCGCAATGACGTTTTATATTCTGATGATCAAAATAAGCAGCTCATAAAAGAAAAAGTTTATAAATTTTTAGGAATAGATAAAGATTCAAAATTTATTTTATATGTCCCAACTTTTAGGGACGATGGGAGAACAACATGTTTCACTTTAGATTACGAAAGGATATTAAAAACTTTTGAAGAAAAATACAGTTGCAAGGCGGTTTTAGGTACTCGATTCCATCCCCGCAATTTTGATTTTGCTAATAAACTGATAGCATATTCTGAAAGTATCGTAAACGCTACTATTTATCCGGATATCATGGAATTACTGATTGCAGCAGATGTTGTTATAACGGATTATTCAAGTTGTATATTTGATTTTATGCATCTTGAACGACCTGCGTTTATTTTTGCAACAGATATAGAACAATACGAAAAAGAAAGAGGTTTTTATTTTCCACTAGAGGATACGCCATTTTCTATTGCCCAAAATAACGATGAATTAGTGGAAAATATACATAGATTCGACGCCTCGGTATATACAAATCGAATCGTTGAGTATATGAAAAAGAACGGTTATGCTGATGACGGTCACGCATCAGAGCGTATTGTGGATTTGATAGAAACAATTATGAATTCAAAAATTTGAATTTTTTAAAGGAAGTTAAAATATAGAATTATTAAACGAATATTAAGAGGTTATTGTCAAATGTTGGAAACAGAAAAGAATAAGAAAAATACATACTACATTATAGGTAAAGATTATTCTACGAGTGGTTTCTTTGCATTATATGTGTGGATATGTGCACAAATAATATATGCAAAACAGAAAGGTTATATTCCTGTTGTTGATTTAAAGCATCATAATAACGTATTATTTAAGGATAATCAAAAATATAGGGTGAATGCTTGGGAAAATTTTTTTGAGCAACCATCTGGCAAAACATTAGATGATATACCAGATGATGCTAATATTATTATTGCAGGGAATAATATCCCGGAAATCGAGCATCTGTGGCCAGCTTTATTGCCATTAACAAAGCAAGATAGTAATATGCCCAAATTCGTAGATGAATATATAAAATATCTAAAATTTAATAATGAAATAAAAGAATATTTAGAGGAAAATTATCAAAAGATTACTCAAAATAATTCTAATATATTGGGAATTTTATGCAGAGGAAGTGATTATACTAACTCAAAACCGAAAAACCATGCAATACCGCCAACAGTAGAAGAAGTTGTAAAAAAAGCCGAAGAATTATTTGATATTTATAAATATGAAAAGATTTGGGTTGCAACAGAGGATGCAGATGTGTATGAGCAGTTTAAAACTAAATTTAAAAACAAATTAATACCAAATAATCAATATAAATTTAAAGATACAAAAACTATAATAAATAATATAAAAGTAAATTCAGATAACTTTTTTTATAATTTAAGCAGAGACTATTTGCTTTCCATGTATATATTATCTAAGTGTAAATATTTTATAGGAGCAAGAACAAGCGGGACAACAGGAGTATATCTTCTTTCTCAAAAGTATCAAAATCAAGAATATGTATATTTATGGGATAAGGGAAGTTATGGCAAAGAGTGTAAAATGAAAAAAATCGTGCAAAACGTTTTCTCTATTAAAAATGAGAAAAATCATAAGGTAATAACATTCATGGGTTTTAAAATTAAGTTAAAACAATGGTAAAATCTTTAAATTTGTGAAAAAATAGGATAAATATTATATATTGAGGAATTGTTTAATGAAACGAGTAATAACATACGGAACATATGATGTATTGCACTATGGACATATAAATTTGCTTAAGCGAGCAAGGGCATTAGGTGATTATTTGGTTGTTGCACTCTCAAGTGATGAATTTAATGCAATCAAAAATAAAAAATCATACTACACGTATGAACAACGCAAAACAATTTTGGAAGCGTGCAGGTATGTAGATCTAGTTATTCCGGAAAATAATTGGGAACAAAAGATATCTGATATCAAAGAATATAAAATAGATACATTTGTAATGGGTGATGATTGGGAAGGAAAATTCGATTTCCTAAAAGATTATTGTGAAGTAATATATCTCCCAAGAACTCCGGATGTATCAAGCACGCAGACAAAAAATTATCTTAGTAGTAAAATTTAAATGAGGAACTATGAACATAAATACACTAAAAGAAAAACTTAATCACCAGCGCTTTGTAAAGAACTACAGCCGTATGTGGCCGTATGTTAAGCCTATATGGTTCAGAGCATTGTTATCTATGCTTATATGTATTCCTATAGGTTCATTAGATGCAATCATAGCACTTGCACTCAAGCCGTACATGGATGTAGTTATGGTGGGGAATCAAAACTTCTCGTTTGGGAATACAACATTTGACTCACCTTTCTTTATCCCTGTCGGAATCGTTTTGTTTACATCTATGCAAGGCGGATTAAAATATATTTCCGCATACCTCACAACTTGGGTCGGGACTAAAATTTCACAAGGTTTGAAACGAGATTTATTTAGCAAGCTACTCACATTCCAAACCTCTTTTTATGACAAAAGAAATTCCGGTGACGTAGTTTTTCAATTTAACAACATGGCAGATACTTGCTGCTCAGGTTTGTTAGACAACTTAAGCGTATTTGTACAAAGAATCTTTTCTTCAATCTCACTTGTGTGCGTACTTTTCTACAACTCTTGGCAGCTCGCTATAATCGCAGTTATCGTTTTGGGTTGTGCGTTTGCACCTGTTGCAAAATTAAGAAAGAAAATGAAAGAAGTCTTTGAAAAATCTGTTGTCGCAGATTCTGCTATTATCACAGAATACAACGAAGTTTTCGCAGGCAACAAAACCGTTACCGCATATAATCTTCAAAACAAAGAAAAAGCAAAATTCGATAATATTTTGAGGAACATATTTAATCTTAGAATAAAAATGACTCAAAGAACTCAATGGCTATCCCCAATGATGCACGTAATTGTATCAGTCGGTATCGCTGCCGCAATCGGTTATGGCTCACACTTGATTATGACAAAAACCATTACCGCCGGAAACTTCGTATCATTTATAACCGCATTAATACTACTTTATACTCCTGTTAAATCTCTCGGGAATAACTTTAATGCCGTCCAAATGTCTTTCTTCGCTATAGAAGGAGTGTTCAAGACATTAGAAAGCAAGCCTGAAATCGTAAACAGACCAAATGCTTTTGAAATGCCGAACGAACACAAAGTTATTAAATTTAATAATGTAAGTTTTGAATACGTACCAAATGTTCCTGTACTCAAAAACATTTCCTTCGAAGTTCATAAAGGCGAAACATTCGCTTTTGTCGGCAATTCTGGCGGAGGTAAAACTACAACCGTAAACTTGTTGCCAAGATTTTATGACATAAAAGAGGGTTCTATTACAATTGACGGAACAGACATAAGAGACTTTACATTAGAAAGTTTACGAAATAACATAGCTGTTGTTTTCCAAGATAATTTCTTATTCTCCGGAACAATTAGAGAAAATATAATGCTTGGTGACGAAAATGCAACGCAAGAACAACTAGAAAAAGCTGTAAGAATGGCTTATCTTGATGAATTTATTGCAACATTAAAAGATGGGCTAGATACAGTAATTGGTGAGCGTGGAGTTCTTTTATCAGGCGGTCAAAAACAGCGTGTTGCGATAGCAAGAGCTTTCCTTAAAAATGCGCCGATAATTATCTTAGACGAAGCAACCTCTGCTCTTGATAACAAAGCAGAAGCCATCGTACAAAAAGCTATTGACAATTTGATGCAAGACAAAACAGTTTTTGTAATCGCACACAGGCTCTCAACCGTTCAAAATGCCGATAAAATCGCAGTAATAAATGAAGGACAACTTGTTGAACTCGGTTCGCACGAAGAGCTTATGAATATTGAAAACGGTCAATACAAAACTCTCTATGAAATGCAATTTAAAAAGCAAGAAGCTAGTGCTTAAAAGCATTTTATAATCATAGATTTTTGCCGTTAATTCTCTTTTACTGTTATCAAATAATAGTACTCTTTTGTAATTCTGTCGTAGCCGTTTTCGACCTCGGTAATTTTCCATTCATAATTTTTGTTAACAAGCACTTCTTTAGCACCTGCTCTGCCGATTCCTTCCAAAAGTACAGCTTGCAGACCTTTCGGTGCTTTCATTCTTAATCTGTATCGGGATTTGTGAATATAAGAAGCATCATAATATGTTTTCAAAAATCCCTTCTGTTTGTATATTTTATCATCCAATTTTTTACCCAATAATAAAGCATTGTCTTCGCTCACAGGCAATTTGAAAGCCTTTTGAAGTTCTTTGTCACTAAAGTTTGCAAATAATTCTCTTTCATCAATTCCTGCATACAAATATATACTCTGCGGTAATCTTGTTTTTGAAACAACACCGTTTAGTGCCTTCGCATAAAATTCCAGCCTGCATTTAAGCGGCTTTGTAATTTCTTTAGCCGGAATATATTGCGACAATGTTCCCATATAATAACAATTTATCAATTGAAATGTATCTTCCCCTCTAACAGCCCCAAATACATATTTGGAAAGTGTATCTTTATCAGCCTTGGAAAGCTTGTCCTGTTCAGCTTTTAGCTTATTTACTTCCCAAATCTTGTTGTTTATTTCCTTATATGGCTGAAAAATCGAAAACCTGACATACCATGGCTCTTTTGCCGTCGTGTCTGTAGCAAAAGCCGGCATGCAAAATGCAAGCAGCGCACCAAGAATTATCAATCTCTTTTTCATAAAATCTCCCCCAAGAAACATTCTTACTTAATAATACCACAATAGAAATTTTAATTTTTATTGCAATTTTCCGGTTTTTTAAAACTCAATGTTACAAAACTTAACATTTTGCGCAAAAAAAGGCAATTTTTTGAAAGTTATATACTTTATATATATGTAAGAGATAAACAAACGGAGAGAGCAGATGTTATTCACAGCAACAAAAATTTCAGCAGAAGAAGTTAATTCAATCTCAACTTTCTTGGACGAATTTGAAGCTGTAGAAACAGTTAATCAAACAGAAGTTGAAGAAACACCTGTATCAAAATACATTACATCTCTTGCAACAGGCTGCTACGCAAAATCAGTAAATGAGATTGCAAACACAAAAGTTGGTAACACACAAGTAAGAAAAAGAAATCTTCAACAAGTAATGAGAGAATCTTTCTTCTACGGTGCAAACAGATTCGGTAACAACTTTATCGCATAGAAAAATCACCCTCTCCCCAGCCTCTCCCAAGAGAGGTGAAAGAATAAAAACTACTTAAATAAATTAAAAAATACTCTTATATAATCTTACATATCTTACTCTTACATCTTACACAAATTTTCGCCCCATTTGGGGCCTTTTTTTTGGGGGGGGGATTCCTTTTCTGGAGAAAAGGAACCGAAAAGACTTATCATATTAGTCGGCTCGCATTCCGTGAGATTACAAGTTAAGATTAAAGCCTCCGAGCGAGCCTCATTTGTGAAACTACTAGAGAGTTGACATAAGTAATAGGTCAATAAGTCCGTTTTTAGGGAATAAGGGAATGAGGGAATAGGGGAATAAGTGGTTATAATATGTTCAAGATAAAACGCGGTTTACCATTGTCGTCATTCTGAACAGCAGTGAAGAATCGCCATAACATTCATTTCCTCTCCTGTTAGGAGAGGGTAGGGTGAGGGGGGGGTGGGGTAAATATAATTGGGTTGGAATTGGGAACTACAAGTTCGGCGCATGTGGGTAAATAATATTTGGCTTAGCGTGATGGTTACATTTTTATAGACTTATCTTTTTCTATGCCGTTAGAATATTTTACAAGCATTCTGTAAGCAATTTCTGATTGTTTTTTATAAGCGGAATAATTTTCATCACTTTCTGAGGCGATTGAGTTTAGCATAGTGCGCGAGATAACTGCATTAGAAAAGATTTCTTCCAAATAGGCAGGAACGGATATTGTATCGTCATCACTAGTTAGGGAGAAAATTTCGTTACCGTTTTTGTCTTCACCGATTGATAGAGTCAGATAATCAATCGTTACGATGAATTTTTCGTCCGGCACGGGGTAAAAATGAATTTTGTTTCCTTTTAGGTAGAAGTATTCCGGAACACCTTTTTTATCATCAAGGGATGAGCTATCTGAGATATATTTCAGGTTCTTGGAATTAATCTTCACACCAAATGTTCCCGCTGAAGTTTTTGATATAAGTCCTGCGGGGATTTCGTAGGAATTGATGTTTGGAATAGTAAGAACGATATGTGTTCTTTCTCTGAACGGAAACTCTTGAGAATAGAGGATTTCTGTTACTGCTTTGTTTAAATCGACAACGAGTGATTTTTCAAATTCTTCGGTTTTTTCAGCATCGTTGTCATACATTGACCACTCTTGAGAAGCGGCTTTGTTGTACAAATCAATAAATTTTAGTGTCATAATTTTTTCCTTTCTTTTTTTTGTGTAATACTTTTTATTGACTTATTTCTTAATTTTAATAAAATAGAATATATGTTCAAAAATATTTTTCAAAAAATAATCGGCATAATCCAATGGACAAAGAAATGGCACTTTTTTCACCTAATCCTTGTCCCGCCATTTGTTATTAGCTGTTTAATTGATTTATATCCAATCTTATCGTTTTTCAACAGCACTAATGAAGACTGGATATACTTGCCTTTTTGGAATTATTTTGTATATGTAACCCTTTTTTGCATAATGTTTTCAATTAATTTATTTATATATGCAATTGTCTTAATATATATATTTATAAGAAAAAAAACAATATATATATCTAACGATTTCTTGCTGTATAACAAATTTTATAATTTTGTATATATACTTTCGCTCTTACAATTGTTTTGGAATTTGTTTTTATTTTTATTTTTTTACATTAGTTATTATTTATAAAAAATCTAAGCAATTTTTTTATTAAACCATCTTTTTCCTCATCTTCTAATTCTTTTGCAAGAATATCTATTACAGAAAAATGGTTTTCGTAGTTTTCTTTTTCCTGCATATTATAGCCGTGGTTGTTTATCCATGCGAGAATTCTTCCGTGTTTGTGCGAATTTATTAGTCAGGATACGAATAATAATATATGATTTCATTTTGATTTATGTTTACACAAATTCCGCAACCATATTTATATCTTTCAAAATCAATTATGTGTTCTTTACAATGATTTGCCAATATTCTTCCATTATCTGTATAAAATTCAAAACTTTCATTAACATTATACAAATCGTGGTCTACGATTTTTTTATATTTATACTTTGATAGTTCGTTTTTTATGTAATCATCATCCGCTTTAAACTTGAGGGTAATTCCTTCACTGCCAAACCAACTCCCATAGCTTTGATGTAATTGAATATCCGTAGCATTTGCGGGTATTTCAGCAGGAAAATGTTTAATATACTCTTGCCTTTCAATTTTTGATTTTGCTTTTTTATAGTCTTTTGGGTTATCAAAACTGCCGCCTGAACACCACAATATTAATAAAATAGAAATCCCGCATAAATATAGTTGTACAAAAAATATAATAAATATATTTAACAATGTGGCGATGATATTAGTAACTATAGGTTTGCGACTTTGGGTTTTTAATGCAAAAAAACATATCAAAGCAACAAAACATAAGGGTATCAAAAAAACAAAAGCAGCCCAGCGTAATTCTTCTATGGTTAAGTAAATTACAAAAGGCATAATGCCTAAGATAGATGAGACAAAGATTGATATTGCAAAAAATGGATGAGTTTTTATAAATGACAAAACAGATTTCATATATTACTCATTATACATAAAATTAATGAATATTCTACTTATTTAAATTTTATTTTACAAAATGTAACCTAAAATTTGTTTAATCTAAAGAAATTTAGAAGTTTTTTAATTAAGTCTTCTTTTTCCTCATCTTCCAATTCTTTTGCAAGAATATCTATCACAGAAAAATGGTGTTCATAGTTTCCTTTTTCCTGCATATTATAGCCGTGATTATTTATCCATGCGGGAATTCTTCCGTGTTTGTTTGAATCCCTCCACTCAAAGTCAGAATTGTCAACCAAAGTACCTATCCCGTTATTATTTTTATCAAAACGAGGATTCACAAGAGTCCCATGTTGAATAGAGGCATATCTATCTATATCATTTTTCAAATCTTTAAGTTGATTAATTCCAAATTCAAAAGATTTTTCTTTTATTTTTTCTTTTTTAATATCCTCTTTATTTTCTTTAAAAAAGTCTTGTATTTCTTTTGAGTTCGAGAACAGTTCTGATGCTCTTGAAGAAGTATTATAGTGTACACCCTGCTCATCATCCTTTGTTTTGTATTGTCTCAAAATATCCTTC
>CACZPB010000052.1 GCA_902782905.1 uncultured bacterium | reverse complement strand
CCAACATGCGCAAAATCTGTAGATTTCAATTCATGCTAAGTTACATTTACCCCTTCCCCTCACGGACTCTGCCGAGGAAAACAATTGAGTATTGTTTTTCGAGAGGTTGTCGGGATGGGGTGTTCTTCATAAACACCGCCATAATTTGTTATTATATCATATTTTCAAGAGTTTGTGAAGAGTATATTTGTTATTGTAATATACCTTCAAGATAAATGTCTTTTTACCCAGCCTTCAATTACTCTCATCGGCGCTCTTGTTATTGCAAGCGACCATTCTTGGATATTTTTGGTAATAACCGACAGAGCACCAATATTTGCGCCTTCTTCGATTGTTACTGGCGCAACCAGAACTGAATTTGAACCTATTTTTACATTATCTTTAATTATTGTTTTACTCTTTTCTTTCGTCAAAGGATTATAGTTAGCAGTTATCGTTCCAGCCCCTACATTTACCCCTGAGCCGATTTGGGCATCACCAATATAAGTCAGATGGCAAGCGTTTGTATGAGATTTTATATGAGCTTTCTTAACTTCTACGAAATTGCCTATTTTCACGTTATCTTCCAATGTAACACCGCCTCTTAAGTGAGCAAATGGGCCAATTTTGCAGTTTTTGCCTATTATATTTTTACCTTCTATATAGCAAGATGGGTAAATTATTGTATCAGCCTGAATTTCTGTTTCAGGGCTAATCCAAGTTGTTGCAGGGTCAATAATTGTAACTCCGTTTGTTAAATGCTTATTAACAATTCTTGCGTTCAACATTTTTGTAGCTTCAGCTAAATTAGCCTTTGAATTAATACCGTATATTTCTGTATTATCTTTTAAGATATACCCGTTTACGCTCAAATTGTTTTCATTACCCCATTTTATAATATCAGTTAGATAATACTCTCCCTGAGCGTTATTTGTCTTTAATTCGCTAAATGCCGGCTTAACTTTTTGCCAATTAATACAATAAATACCTGCATTAATTTCTTTAATCGCTTTTTGTTCAGCTGTCGCGTCTTTTTCTTCCACAATTGAAGCAACTGAACCATTTTCAGCTCTTACAATTCTTCCATAATTTGTCGGATTATCAAAAATAGAGGTCATAACCGTTAAATCTGATTTCATCTCTCTATGATACTCAACAAATTCTTTTATTGTTTCAGATGTAATAAGCGGAGTATCACCGCAAAGAATAACAACTTCGCCATCAAAATCGTTAAGATACGGAAGCACCATACTGACAGCATGTCCAGTTCCCAGCTGAGGTGATTGCAAAACAGTTTTTGCATTATCATAATTAGATTTTATATATTCTTCAACTCTTTCAGCTTGATGACCTACGATTACAAAATTTTCATCAGCTAAGCCTGTATTATTTACAGCATCAATTACATACCCAACCAGTGTTTTATTAAATATTTCATGCAGCACTTTAGGAGTTTCCGATTTCATTCTTGTACCTTTTCCTGCTGCTAAAATAACAGATTTCAACATAAAATTTCCTCTCTTAATCTAATAAATATATTATACTTCAAAAAGATAATTAAGAAATTTTTACAAAATATTTGCATTTATAATATGTTTATTTTACTATTTATTTATACGCCGAATTTATAGAATGTGAGTTAAAACACATTCTATTTTAAATAGGTCAAAAATAATACAAAACACACTAAATATAAAGGATAAAGACAATGGGAATCAAAGGTAAAAATGACAGAATGGTAGTTCTTGCTTGTGAAGATTGCAAAGAAAGAAACTATACAACAGTAAAAAACAAAAAGAACATTAAAGACAGATTAGAGCTTTCTAAATACTGCCCGACTTGTAAGAAACATACAACTCACAAGGAAACTAAGTAAAAGTAAGCGGGTGAGCCGGTGAATAAGTGAACAGGTGAGTTTCTAATTCACTTAATCACTTAGTCACTTAATCACTTGGTCACTTTCAACGAGCGTCCTTAGTTCAGTTGGTAGAACGTCGGTCTCCAAAACCGGATGTCGAGGGTTCGAGTCCTTCAGGGCGCGATTTTAAGGGTAATAAGATTCTCTTATCCCTATATAACATAAGGTAATTACAATTATGATGAACGACAGTTTAGAAAAGACAAAACAAGATATTATTACATATTTTAAAGGCGTTAGAACAGAATGGGGCAAGGTTACTTGGCCGGAAAAACATCAGGTTATTGTTGAAACATTGTTTGTCTTAGCAATTGTATTCTTTTTTACAGTATTTATTTATATTGTAGATAGAATCTTCATTGCTTTGTTCGCAAAATTTTAATTACATGATTTAATCCAAGAAAAGGGTAAGAATAATGAGTGAAAAAGAAGAAAACATCTTGAGAGAAGAATTAACCGAAGAAAATTTGGAAAGTGCTCCGGAAGAAGTACAAAAATCTTCAGGTAAAGATCAAAAACGCTGGTATATCGTACATACATATTCAGGATACGAAAATAAAGTTAAAAGTAACTTGGAAAAGCGTATTGAATATATGAATATGTCTGACAAAATTTTCAGAGTAGAAGTTCCGCAAAAGACAGTTACTCAAATAAAAGGCGGAAGAAAATTTGAAAAAGAAGAAAAAATCTTTCCAGGGTACGTTTTAGTTGAAATGATTATGGACGAAGACAGCTGGTATGTTGTTCGTCATACAGCAGGTGTTACAAAGTTTGTTGGCTCTGCTAAGAAACCTATTCCTGCAAAAGAAAGCGAAATTAAGAAAATTATTCACCGCTCATCTACTCAAACTCAGAAAATCGAAATGGATGTTAAGGTTGGTGAAAAAGTCAGAATTATATCAGGTCCGTTCGCTGAGTTTGTCGGAGATATTACGGAAGTTTATCCTGATAAGGCTAAACTTAGAGCAATGGTTTCTATATTTGGCCGTGAAACACCTGTCGAATTAGAATACAAGCAAATACAAAAACTGTAGTATAAATCGGGTGTTGGTTGACACCTCACCCCAGCCCTCTCCTCAAGGAGAGGGGGATGTAATTAATAACGTGGAAGGAGTCGCCCTCCGTTGGTACCACGAAAGGAGAAAAAAATGGCAAAGAAAGTAGTAGGAAAAATTAAGCTTCAAATCGAAGCCGGAAAAGCAAATCCATCACCACCGGTTGGTCCTGCATTAGGTCAACATGGTGTAAACATCATGGATTTCTGTAAGCAATTCAATGCTAAAACAGAATCTCAAGCAGGATATATTATCCCTGTTATTATTGATGTATATGAAGACAGAAGTTTTACTTTTGTTATCAAATCACCACCGGCACCAGTGCTTATTAAGAAAGCTTTGAATATACCAAAAGGTTCAGCTACTCCTAATAAGACTAAAGTTGCTGAAATTACAAGAGCT
>CACZPB010000051.1 GCA_902782905.1 uncultured bacterium | reverse complement strand
GTAAAAGGGTAAATATAAAAATCGAAGGAAGCTTTTAGATGAAAAAAGTTATTACGATATTATCATTGTTAATTGTGTTTACAGCTAGTATTATCAAAGCTGATTCAATGAGTTTTGAGGATGCTATTGTGCAGCAAAAACCGATGGCAGTTCTTATTTATGCAAATTGGGCAGATGATGCTAAGGCAGTATTAAATGCTTATGATAACATGAGTGCAGCATTCGGAGAAAGATACAATTTCACAAAGGTAAATATTGCAACAGAAGAAGCTAAGGGCTTTAACAAGATGTATCATATATATCCGAATTTGCCCTATGTTCTTTTGTTCAAAGATAAAGGTAAAATATCCAGATATTTGAAAAAAGACTGCATTCAAGATAATGCTTGTTTTAAAGAACGTCTTGAATTCTTTTTGAACTAGCAAAAAGGCTGAACATATAATGTTCAGCCTTTTTTATTAAATATCAACACCTGACATCATTTCTATTGCAGTATTTATGGTATTCTCCATACTTACACTATCAGTTGTCCTTTGTTGCAAAAATGCATTTATTTTAGGCATCATCTCAATTGCAATATCAAGTTTCGGATTAGATCCCGGCTGATACATACCAACATCAATTAAGTCTTTATTTTCTCTATACATAGCCAATATTTTTCTTATTTTTGCAGCAGCTTCTTTATGCTCAGGAGTTGCAATCGCTGACATAAGACGGGAAATACTTCCCAGTACATCAATTGCCGGATAGTGGTTTGCCTCCGCAACTTTTCTGGACAAGAATATGTGGCCGTCAGTAATACCGCGCACAGTATCTACTATAGGGTCATTAATGTCATCTCCTTCCATAAGAACTGTATAGAATGCTGTAATAGAGCCCTTTGGGCTGTTACCGGCTCTTTCCAGCGCTCTTTGCAGCCAAGAGAAAATTGAAGGCGGATATCCTTTCATAGTAGGCGGTTCTCCAATAGACAATCCGACTTCACGACCGGCCATAGCGCAACGTGTAATTGTATCTGTCATTAAGAAAACTTTTTTCCCTTGATCTCTAAAGTATTCAGCAACAGAAGTTGCTGTAAGCAAACATTTCTGTCTGATAAGTGGCGGTTGGTCTCCGGTTGAACATACAATAACTGATCTTCTCATACCTTCAGGACCGAGAGAGTCCTCTATAAATTCTTTTACTTCCCTGCCACGTTCTCCGATTAGTGCAACGACGTTAACATCAGCATCAGAGTTTCTTGCAATCATACCGAGAAGCGTACTTTTACCGACTCCGGAGCCGGCAAATAAACCCATACGCTGTCCGCAACCGAATGTCATACAAGCATCTATGGCTCGGACACCTGTTGAGAACATTTCCGTTATTATTGGTCTTTCAAAAGGTCCCGGAGGCGGACCTTCAACATTTCTCCATATTGCACCGTCAAGGCTCAGCGGCTTACCATCAATAGCTTCACCCATTGGATTAATTAACCTTCCGAGCAAAAAATCTCCGACAGGTATCATAATAGGGCCGCCTGTTGTTTGAACTAAACTGCCTTGACCGATTCCGGCTCCGTCATACAAAAGTAAGAGTTGTGCTACGTCGCCTTTGAATGCAACGACCTCTGCCGGCTTTTTCTCGCCGTTTGCTGCCTCTATATAGCATAAATCGCCAATCTTTAGCCCCGGGAGCTTAACCTCAACTGTCAATCCTAAAAGCTTTGATACACTGCCTTTAAATTGATATAAATCGACATTTTGTATACGCTCTCTGACTTTTGATTTTAAATTATCTAAATATTCTTGATTAACACCTTGCATATTAGAATTTTAACAATTGGTTACATATTAGTCAACATTAAATAAGTGCTTCTCAACACCTTTTCATTACGGAATAAGGGCTTAATGAGCTTGAATTTTAGCCTCTTTCGCATATTGTTTGTGCAACGTATACGCCGGATGCTGATGCTTGGATAAGTCCTCTTGTCACACCTGCACCGTCACCGATTGTAAATAAGTTCTTAACACCTTCGGTTTCGAGTTCATTTGTAAGTTTTACTCTTGCAGAATAGAACTTAACCTCAATACCGTATAAAAGAGTGTATCTTGAAGCTGTTCCGGGGGCAATTTTATCAAGTGCAAACAACATTTCAATAATACTTTTCATTTGTCTATATGGTATTACAAGACTTAAGTCCCCTGGTGTAGCACAAGTCAGTGTTGGTGTGATTATGCTTGATTTAATTCTATCAGGAGTTGAACGTCTGCCTTCAAGCAGATCCCCGAATCTTTGTACAAGAATTCCGCCAGCTAGCATATTTGCTAAACTTGCAATATGCTGTCCGTAAGCAATAGGCTCTTTAAACGGCTCTGTAAACTTTTTACTGACAAGAAGAGCAAAGTTCGTGTTGTTTGTTTTGATATTAGCGTAGCTGTGTCCGTTAACGGTTGCTATACCATTATAATTTTCTTGTACAACTTCACCGTTAGGGTTCATGCAGAACGTACGAACTTCATCGCCAAATGTCGGTGAGTGATATACAAGCTTTGATTCATACAACTTGTCTGTTAATGGTGCGAATACAGGAGCCGGCAGCTCTACTCTGACACCTACGTCAACGGCATTATTGACCATGCCGATTTTATTTTTCGCAAATTCGTGTGTTAGCCAATCGGCACCTTCTCTTCCGGGAGCGATTATTGTATATTCAGCTTTAATTGTATCACCGTTATCAAGGACAATACCTTTAACCTGTTCACACTCAACAATTAAGCTTTCAGCTCTTACATTATTTAAAATCGTGATTTTTTCGTCAAGATAATCTTGCATGTGTTTTAATACGTCTAAGCTTCTCTCTGTGCCTAAGTGTCTAACAGGAGAATGTACAAGTTTTAGTTCCGCAAGTACAGCTTGACGCTCTATTTCTCGGAATACTTCCATATCAGTACCAAAAACTTCATCTGTAGCTCCGTGTTCAAGGTACATATCATCAGCATATTTAATAAGTTCTTCAACTTTTTCTCTTGGCATATAATCAACAAGGTGACCGCCAACATCAGGGGTAAGAGTTAATTTCCCATCCGAAAAAGCACCTGCCCCGCCCCAGCCGCATAGCAAGCCACAGCGTTTGCAATTTACACACTTAGGAGAACCTTCCCTAATAGGGCATTTACGCTTCTCAATTTTCTGACCTTTTTCTATTAATACAACCTTCCATTCAGGTTTTCTTTTAACAATTTCTAAAGCCGAAAAAATCCCAGCAGGTCCAGCACCAATTATCGCAACATTATACATTATAACTAACTCCTATTCTATCCCTCACCTATTAGCGTATCGTAAACATGGACTAATGACAAGCAAACTTTAATTCTTATTAACAATATGGCACTAACTCTTAAGAATAATTTTTGTCAAAAATCATAATATTTCTTTACATATTCATTGCAGAATGCCCTTTTTTGTGTTATTATTGCTCTGTGGAATGTGTAGAAATTAACTGAACTCAAATTCAATATATATAAATGTGTGTTACTAAAAGTATAGGAGAAACAGATGAAAATAGTTTCTAAAGAATCAAAAACAGTTAAGTCAACATTCAACGACGAGTTTGAAAACTATCTGAAAAAACAACAAATCAAAACAACATTCAATGGTAGCGAAGTTGAATCTTTCTCATGGTACAGAAAAGCTTTAGGACTTGCTTAAGTTATTGGGAGTGATTTCTAAGCAGATTTGGGAGTGAAAGAAGTTTTTAAAGACGCAAAATGCTCTGCATTTTGCGTCTTTATCACGAAAAAATTTGGATGTTTTATGTTTTAGTTGTCAACATTTGCGGTACTTGTGTTACCGACTTCGTTTCCAGCAATCATCAGTGCTGCCGGCACTAATCTGGAAATCCAGTGTACAAAAGCTCCATCGTGTATTTGTTGTGCTGCAACACAAAAATCATCCAAGTGAGCAGAAAAATCACTTGCCTGTACAGGGCGTCCTTTGCCTCGGTGAAATACTTTTTCATTTATTTTATTAGCAATTATGTTTGCAGAGAACACTCCTGTAAATAAGCCTGCAATTCCCCCTATTGCTTTTGGAATTTTAGTTCTAAAAGTTTCTTTTGTACCTTTTTCGAACTTTTGTCCAACCTTTTTGCCCATTTTTGCAGCGTATACGACAAAAATAATCGGGATTGAAATGTTTGCGATTTGGAGCAGTGTTTCTCTGAGCTTCGCTTTTCTGTTTTCTTTATCTTTATCAATCATGCAGCCGCCAACAAGTCCGCCTAAACATGAGCCTGCACCGAGGGTAATAACCGGTTTTTCGTCAAATTCAACTTTGTTAAACCAGCTTTTTTTATAATTTGAAAATATTTTCTTCGGAGAAAGTGAATAGCCGTCGTGTTTTGCCAGAAGCGCCATGCTCCCTAAAATTCCTAAAGCAGTGGTTGCAGCAACTACGGCTTGCTGTTTTTTGTTGTATGGGCTGTCAGACCAAGGGTTATCGTGCCCAAAACTCGGCTTCTGTTGAGTATTTATACTTATTGGCTGAATGCTCATACTACTACCTTCCGATTATAGTAAAACCGGAAAAAGTATAAATTTGCCCTTTTATTACAAAATCTTAACAAATTGGAGTATAGAATTTTGAAATTTCTTCAAAATATCTTTCGAGCGCTTTATAGCCGTTATATATTTCATTTGTTACAGTAGAATATCTGCTTGCAACAATGTATTTTAGCTCTTTTGATCTGATTTGTAAAAGTTGGTCAGCGTCTTTTCTGAGGAGTTCATTTCCTGAGGTTGACCACTTTTTGAGGTAAGCAAGTTCTTCGTTAACTTGTTTTATTGTTGAAAATTCTAAAGTGTTAAAATCATATTTTTTAAGAAGTTGTAATTCTTGGTTTGAGATTCTCGTTTGAACAGCCTGAAAACGGTAAACTTTTTTTATAATGACGTAGTTATCAGCTAT
>CACZPB010000050.1 GCA_902782905.1 uncultured bacterium | reverse complement strand
GTTCAAATTTACCAGTAATTCTCTCTCCGCGTTTGTTGTTAAGGTATTGTCTGATTTCCAATACTCTTGTAGCGTTAGCATCTGTTACAGGGGTTTCCGGAGTAACTTTTTGCATTAATCTATTGTGTTCGGCGATGAGTTCATCTTTTGTTTTTTCATATCGTTTAATAGCTTTCTTAACTTGTGGAGATTTTTTAGTCAATTGTTTTAATCCGTCAACAACTTTTTGTTGTTGTACAAGTGTCATTTTATCTAAGTTTTTAAACACTAACACTCTGCCTGAATTTGCTAACCCGCGGCCGTCTTTTATAGCTGCATTTATTTCATCCATAGCGGCTTCAAATCTGTTTTCAGCATCTTTAATTGATTGTATTTTATTATCAATTTTATTAACAAGTTTATCTACTGTGCTTACGTGTCTGTCATTTGTAATACCTGCACGGTTTTCAAGTTGACTTCTCAAATTATTAAGAGCATTTATATCTTCTGTGTTAGCTATCTTATCATCAATTAAGCGTGCTTCTTCTTCTGTTACAGGAATGCGCTTGTCTCTGTTTAGAACTCTGTTGACAGTTCTGTCAACGCCATTGTTAATATCATTCAACACTTGAGATTCGTTAGATGTGTTTTGAACCTCAGGATGTTCTTCAAGATATTGAATGCGTTTCTCTATTTTTTCTTGAATTAATAGTTTTTCAGCATCAACTTCAGACTTAGGACGGCTTGTATCTTGCCATCTCTTAACTTCTGATTGCAAATCTTTCAGTTTTTGAATATTGGTTTCTGTATTTACATCAACACGTTTTTTGCCGATTTCGACAACTCCGGCATGGTCATCCCAAATATGTTGTAATTCATGGCTTTGTTCTCTGACAGGAAGATTTTTTGTCTCTTTACGTACAATGACATCTCTTGCGTCACCGCCTTCGGCAGCCTCTGTTCTTGCAGTATTCATTTTTTCAGCATTAAGCTTTCCGCCTGCGACTCTTGTGTTGTTGGCAGTTGCTTGATCAAGAACCGGAGTTTCTGCGGTATGTTTTGGAGTTTCAATGCTGACGGGCTCATCTAATCTTTGTTCTGCTTTGGTATTATTTTTGCCCTTAGGTGTCATACCATGCATCAATCTTCCGAGAACTGCCATTGTAATCATTGATTCAATAACATCATCTTTTGAGCCGCCTTGAGCTGCTGCAACAATACCACCCATTGTGATATTTCCGCTTTCTGTTAAGGCTTGTGTTACAGCTTCGCTGCTTACTCCCAGTGCTCTTGCAACAGTGGGGATTACTCTCGATAAAACAGTTCCTGCTGCCGCGAATTCTGCCATCCCAAGTGCTCTGTCGTTTGCTTCAAGGGCAATATGACCCCCGCCGGCTTTATCAACAGTCCAAGTGGCTGTGTATGCTACTGCTCCGTTTGTTAAAGCGCTTGTTAAAACATTTCCTGTAGCTGCAATGCCTTTACCAACAGCTGTTGTTCTTGCCGCAGCGTTAATAACTCTGCCTGTTTGGGCAGTTTTAATGCCTTTGCTTACAACCCCAATACCTTTGCTTGTTGTATTCAAGAATTTAGCAACTCTTAAACATTTGCCTGCGTTGAATAATGAACGTGCAGTATTTGCAAGTTTTAAGGCAGCTGCTTCTCCTAACCCAGGAACATATGACAGACCTACTGTTGCAAGCAGTTCAACTGACATAACAGCATATGCTTCCGAACGCTTCATATTCATATTGAAGGTTGCAATTTCATTACCAATGTTTTTTGTTCCGAAAGCTGCTTGTTGTCTATTGCTTAAATCTGACTGCATTTGCTCCAATGTTTGGCCGTCACCGATAACCCTCATCATTCTTGCGTGGCCCTCTTTTATTTGAGAAAGGGCTTCTATCATATTTTCTTTATTAATTTCTTTGCCTTGCTTCGTAAGCATTTTTTGTGCAGCTTTTTCAACAGTACTTGTTGCATTAATGAAATTGTTCATTTTTTGAAGATTGTAAATTGCAGCAGTGCACCCGTCATAAACTTTTTTAGCACTTTGGTATTCTGCAATTTTCCCTGCTGTTTCATTGAATGCAGCTATATTTTTTGTGCTGAAAGGTACATCAAAATATTTGCTGTATACTCCATTGAATTCTTTTGCTTTTAGCTTATAAGCTTCTGATTTCGGATTCAATTTTTTCATTTCTTCGGCAATTTTTGATAATTTAGTTGCAACTCCCGCTGCTGCACCTAATTTTTGTTTCATTTCGCTTTCGGTTTTGCAGCCAAAAATACCAAGAACTGCATCTACGCCTTTTCCAAATCTAGAAAGGTCGTCCAGTTTTGCACCTTTAATATCTTCACCAAACATTGCAGCTAAATCATTTGCGGCATCTGTGTTATTCATATTCGCATTACTATGTCTGTTGGAAATCAATCCCATCAAACCTTTTGTGCAGTTTGTCATTGCAACATTGTCAGGAACGCCTTTCTTTCTTGCATTGTCGTATTTGTTTACATAAGTATTTATTTGTTCTTGTGAAACACCTTCTCTTTTTGCTCTGGTTACCAACTTGTCCAAAATAATCTTATACATTGGACCTTGTTCTGTTTTCATAGCGGATAGTTGATTAGAAATATCATCAATTACACTAAGATTGTATTTTCTTTCATATTCATTTAGAAATTCTACAACATTGTCTGAAGAAATTTTGTTTTGGAGAATAGCTCTGGCAGCTTTATCTCCCATATATCCTTGATTAATCCAATTATGGAAGTTGTCTGCAATAGATTTTGCTTTCTTTTTTTCTGCTGTTATCAGTCGATCTTCGCCCTCAATAACTTTGTTGTCCTGAATAAGCCTACTTTTGATTTGATTATAGCGGGCTTTGTCCTTTTCGTTTCCTTCTTTCGGTTGCATTACTGCGTATATTTTGCCATTATCTTTAATAACTTCAAATTTTTTGCCATATTTATTTATGAACTCACCCTTATCATTTTGGACAAGCTCCATGTCGCCGCCCATTTCAAAACCTGTTGGAACTACTCCGATAATACATTGAGCTGTTATTTTTTCCCCTTCACCGGCAGTGGCATGTGTTACTTCTGCCTTTACTGCTTCCGGAGAACGAGCTTGTTTGTATTTTTTGTCAACATAGTAATACTTGCCTTTGTATTCAACCAGCCAGCAATCTACACCTTTGCCTTTAACATCACCGATGATTTTACCTTTGCTTGTAGCAGCGGTGCTTGCTTTTTTCGATTGAACATTGTCGTAGTAGTACTTTTTTAATGATTTTTCATCATGTTTTTGAACATTATAATAATAGTGAGTTCTGTTTTTGTCAGTATCACTCCACTTTCGCTTAGGATTAGCAAGCCAACTCTGATAGCCGACTTCGTCAAAAGGCATGCCATAATACTCATGCCCAGCATTTTTATTTAGAATCTCTGCATACACTTTTTTTGCTCTTGGAGAATCTGAAAAGTTATGTTCTTTTAACCAATTTTTATACTTAGCGCTATTATAATTTGGTTTTTGGTATTCTACTGTTCTTAATAATGACTGTTTCCAAGTATTATATCCGTTAGTATCAAAAGGAACCTTTTGTTTTAAATTTCCTTTTTTGCTTGCTTGTTCAACACTTCCCCAAACAGTACGATTGTCAACACTTGTAGTACCGCTTGACCATTTTTGAGCGTGCTTTACTGTTCCTACTGGAACTTGGAAATCAACATATTTACCTTTGTATTTTGAAACGGAGCTAAAATCTAAGCCCATGCTTTCATACATTGCAGTCCTGCTGCTTTTGCCTGAAGCATTTGCCCCACCAACATAGCCTCTTGAGGATACATGTCTGCTGCCGCCATTTGAATGCTGTACAGCAGGGGCTTTTACAATCGGTTGGTCGTTTTTGTCATATTTTATAGTGTTTTGTTTACCGTCTTGAGTAATAGTGGTTACATCATAACCTTCGTCGCCTTCTTTTTGAGTCATTATGATTTGAGAACCGCCTTCAACATTTTTTATAACTGTTGTTGAATCTTTTCTGATTTGTACAACACCGTCTTTATCAGGTTTTTCATCCGTTATGTATATAGTTTTGGTTGTGGCGTTTTCACTTTTATCTTCTTCGGTCGCAATTACTTCATAACCATTTTGAGTTTCGTATGTTATAACCTTTTCGTTTTCTTTACCTTTGTTTTTTGTTTCTTTCTTGACAATGAGACCGCCGGCCATATCATTGTGTTCATATTCTGTTTCGGTTTCATCTTTTGTTACAGTTTTTTTAGTGATTTTGCCGTTATTATCGAATTCATTAATGGTTTTTACGCCGTCTTTCTCAATGGTTTCATTTTTTTTGATTTCTTTTGTTTCGCCATCTTCATCTTCCACCAAATCATATTCTGTAATAGCACCAGAATTTGTATCAACAACAGTTTTCTTTACAGGTTCGTTATCTTTGTATTCAACGCTTTCTGTAACACCTATCTTAATTTCTTTGGTTTCTGTTCTGTCAGGTAAATCCTTTAAGTTTTCAGGAAGTAATGCATTAATAAACTTCAAAACATCTTTTCTCTTCAAATCTTTTTTAAGGAATTTGTCACTGTCTTCTAATTCCTTATTCATATCACGTCTCAAACCGCCGGCTTCGCGTCTGCCAAGGTTTTTGGAGTTATGTCTCTTTGCTCTGTTTTCAACAGCATCAAAAAATATGCTGAGCTCTTTTGAAGATAAAGTATTTTCATCGTTGTCGCGCTCATTTTCAGTAATTTTTGTATTGGCATACTTTTGAATTTTGTCAAAAATATTCCAATACTCTTTATCTATTTGTTCTTTTTTAATCCCTTGTTCAGCAATTTCACTAAGGTTAACCATTTTCCCATTTGATAACTTTAATTCAAAATCACTCATACAAACATTCCTTTATCTTACTTATCAATAATCATGTTTACGGCACATTTGAGAAAAAACTTTAGAACATGAAAAACAATTTTTACAATTCTTTACAATTGCGTTTTCATGTTTAGGCAAGGTAAAATTAATTTAAAACATTCCCTCCCTTGGGGACTCTGCCGAGCAAAACAATTAAGTATTGTTTTGTGAGAGGTAGGGTAGGGGAGAGGGTTTTATTAACCTCAAAAAAAATAACACCCTCTCAAAGATTTCTAAACTCAAAAATCAAAAACAGAAAGATTTTTTCGTTAAGAAATCTTATCTCTCCCGAGGAGGGAGGAATACAAAATTTAAAATATGGGTTAGGTGGAAGTGATACACCCCATCCCAACCTTCCCCGTGAGGGGAAGGAGTTCTCGCCCCTTATGGGGAGAGTTAGTGAGGGGTGAAAATTAAGAAAGGTATTATATGAAAATAAAAGATTTAATAAAAGCAACAGGTGCAGAAGTTTTTGGGGGTGATTTTGACGAAAATCAAGAGGTCAAAATTTCTACCGATACAAGAACGATTCAAAAAGGTGATTTCTATTTGCCGCTAAAAGGGGCATCTTTTGATGGTGAAAAATTTATAAATCAAGCTATAGAAAAAGG
>CACZPB010000049.1 GCA_902782905.1 uncultured bacterium | reverse complement strand
TGCAAAAGCTGTAATGGTAGAACAGAAACTAGATGCGGTTATGGATATCAGAGGCATTTTTGTAGGTGGTGTTGATATCACTCCAAGCGTTATTTCTAAGCTAAAAACAATGAAATAATTGTAAAGATAAAATATTACGAAAATCATATAGGGGAAGTGTATGTACAATAAAAAAATGCAATATGTTATAAAATCAGTCCCAACTGATGATAAACAAGCTCTGGAAGATTTACTCAATCAAATGTCAGATGAGGGTTGGGACTTGTACACAATGCACGAAGTCGAGACAGAATCTTCGTATGATTTTAATTGCATTTTTATGAGGGAAAAGCAAGAAGAAGACAGTACTGATTTGGATGATATTGTCAATATTACAAGCTTCAAATACAGAATGGAAAAAATGCTTGCCGCTCCCTCAAGCCCATACGCATCCTGCAAAGAAATTCAGCTTAAAATTTCGAATCAAAAAGAAAGAATTAAGAAAATAAAATCACAGCTTGAAAGTGACAGTCTGTCACCGGACAAGAAAACTCAACTAAATACACAAATGTCGGATGAATTGAGACAGTTGGACAGTCTAAAACAAGCTTTAGTCAATGAAATTTCTCCTGATACTATGTATTCTTCAATAAAAGAAGAAAAATTTGTAGTTAATCTTTCCGAAGAGATTTTGGAAGTAATATCTATGGAAGCCAATGATAACTTGCTTGCAGAAACAGTAAAAGTAAGACAAGAGTTGGCAGACAAGTTGGGATATGTAATTCCGCACATTCATTTTCATAACAGCGATGAGCTCAGCCAAAATGAATTCAGCATAAAAATTCACGACATAGAAGTATTTAGAACAGTAGTATTTCCGAATTATCTTGCATTTTACAAAGATGAAATTAAAGGATACAAATCAGGGAACGACGACATAATATTAACAGATGATTTGACCGGCAAAAAAATGGTTTGGATACCTCAAGCAAAAGTAAAAGATTTTTGGGTTCATGGTATGACCGCTTCCGAATACATCGGTAGAGCTATTAAAACCATTGCAGTTGATGAAGTTTCTGACATTATGGACTATAACGATGTCAATAAATACGTCGAAAAAGTTATTGAAACGAATTCTTTTTTAGTTGACAACATTATACCGGATTTCTTAACTGCGGCGGATTTAAAATATCTTTTAACCTGCTTAATAAGAGAACATGTCTCAGTAAAAAATATTGTATACATATTTGAAAAAATCAATGATTACGCTAATGAGCCGACGAAAGAAGACCTATTAGATAAAGTTCGTTTGGCTTTATCTAAACATATAATAAGAGATTTGGCGAAAGACGGAGAGCTCAAAGTTATTGAATTCTCCGACGAAATACTTGATAAAATATATGCAATGTTTAAAGAAGACGAGGATGAACAAATTATAAGAATTGAGGCTGCTGATATAGAAGCAATTGGTGACAAGCTTATAAAATTTGCAAAGTCTAAAAAAATAATCTCACCGGTGATTGTTGTTCCTATGGATATTAGACATATGATATTTGTAATTCTCTCTGAATTTGTGCCTAATTTAACTGTCCTGGCGCACGAAGAACTCGTTAGTGATTGCAATATCAAATTTGTGGGTAAAATATAAAAAACATTCCCTCGTCCTAAAGGAGAAGGGGAGGGGGCGGAGAGGCAATTCTTAAATCATTCTTATGAAATTCAAAAAACTTACTAAAGAACAAATACTTATATCACTTGATAGATTAACACGCTTTAAGCCTACAAAAGAAAAGTATTTAAGAGTTTTCTATGATATTATCCTCTCAAACCTGATTGAACCAAAGTATAAACGCTCAGATTTGGAGAGAATGAGCCCTGAAAAAATTCGTGACATTGCATCATCTATTATTAATTTTGAACAAATAAACAGCAACAATTATAAAATAAATGAAATTTTAAAAAATTACGAGAATTCTATATATAATAACGACCAATATACACAAATTCTTTTGAACAACAATATAGAGTATGCTTCACTTATTAAACAAATTGATGATACACAAGTTGTGAATCTCAGATGGCTAAAATCATTACAGAATAATCCGGATTTAATACAAAACAGAGAAAAAAACGAGCTAAAATTCCCAATAGAAAAAGT
>CACZPB010000048.1 GCA_902782905.1 uncultured bacterium | reverse complement strand
ATATATTAAAAAAGATGTTTTATTTCAAAAAAACACTTGCAAACCCTTGCCACAGCAGTTTTCTATACACAATACAAATTGTGTATAGAAAATTAAGAGGAATTAGGAAATGTAAAAAAGAATTATTCCTTTTCAATAATAAAATGGCGTTTTTGTGCTTTTAGATATGTAAAAAGTTATTTGATGTAAATTGAAAATTCATACAAGGAACTTATATGACTATTAATAATTCTGAAATAACGATACTTGTAAGGGGAAAAATAGAAGATAGAACTGCAACTGTCCTTAAAGAATTGAGGTGTTTATTTCCAACAAGTTTAATTATACTTTCAACATGGAAGAATTCGGATGTAGAAGCTTTGGACTTTGATATTTTAGTTGAAAATGATGACCCAGGTGCCGAAGTTTTTAATGCTCCAAAAGATGCTGAAAAAGACCGAAACGGAAATGCTATTTTTGAATTAAAAGGAAAAAAATACTGTAACAAGCCAAAACTAAATAATATTAATAGAATAATACAAACTATTCAAGGCGGTTTAGAAAAGGTAAATACCAAATACGTTTTAAGTATTCGTACAGATATTATTCTAAAAAATAAAAAATTTCTTGAATATTGGGATAAATTTCCAAAATATAATGGAAAGTATAAAATATTTGAGCATAGGATTATCAACGATTCTTCTTTTGCACAATTTGCACATGTTATGAAGGATGGAATTCAATTACTACCTTTTCATATGTCAGATTGGATTCATTTTGGTTTAACAGAAGATGTGAAATTATTATATTCTTGTCCTTTTCAAGATATAGAAAACTCTGCTCAATATTGGTATTGTCATGAAAGAAAACAGTACGATTCATTTATGGATGCAGGTTGGCAGTATCCACCTGAAACTTATGTACTGTATTCACTGGTTAAGCAAAAATTTCCAAATGTAGAATTTAAAGACTCAGATGATTATAACAGAGAAAACATGGCTATTTCTAATATGGTAATGGCAGATAACTTTATCTTTATTGACCAAAATCATTTTGTATTTGATATAGAGAAATATCCCAAATTAAAAGAATGGGCAAGTGAACTTTATAACGGTTTTATTACATATAGGGAGTTTCAGAATTTATACAAAACATATTGCGATAATTCATATAAATTTTGTGATATAGATTTCAGCCGATTAACATATTACAAAAAGTTGTTTAATCTAATATTTTTCATCAAATATCCTGGTAAATATTTAAGGTTATTTAGAGATTTGTTTTATATATTCAGTAAAAAAGGTTTAAGAGAAAGATTTTATATAGGAGTGGTTGATGATTAATGTTGTAATCCCGATGGCAGGAGCAGGAAGTCGCTTTAAAATTGCCGGATATGAACTGCCAAAACCATTTATAGAATTTGACGGAAAAATGATGATTGAACATGTTTTAAAATCATTTTCTATGATTGAAGCAAATTTTATCCTTGTTTTACAGGAAAAGTTTTTAGAAGAACAAAAATCCCAATTAGCTCAAATTCAGCAAAATTATCAAGTAGATTTTGTAACTGTTCCTAAATTAACTATGGGGGCTGCAATTACTGCATTAGCTTCACATAAAAAAATAAATCCTAATTATGACATTATTTTTGCTGATTCTGACAATATTTTTAATCCGAAAGATGTCTATAATTTTGTTGAATTTTCAAGAAATAATGATTTATCGGGGGCATTGTTAACTTTTAATTCTGATAAACCTTGTTTTTCTTATGCGAAAGTCGATAATAACGGTAATTTTATTGAAACAAAAGAAAAAGAGGTTATCTCTAATCACGCAATATCAGGTATGTATTATTTCAAAAACTTAGACGATTTTAAGGATTCTGTTATCGGTATGATAGTCGAAGCAGACTTATCTAAAGGCGAATTTTATATGTCAAATGTTTATAACCATTTGAAAAAGATTACAAATAAAATCGGGGTATATGATATAGAACATTTCGATTGTGTTGGAACTCCGGAACAATTATCTCAATATATGGAAAGGAGTAATTGTGCAAGAGTTTAACAATATTCTTTTATTTGGCGGTGAAACAAAAAATGAGAATTTACCTGTCGGTTTTTATTCTTCTCTTGCTTTATTACCATTAAGAGGGAAGCCTGTTATTTGGTGGCAGTTAGAAAATTTAAAAAATTACGGCATTGAGAATTGTATAATCGTTGTATGCAATAACAATACAAAGTTGATTGATTACTGCAAAAATGTACTTTGCCAAAATTTCAAGATAAAACTTGTACAAGTCGGAAGTCATAAAAATATTTTATCTTCTCTAAAATACGGGCTTCAAAAAGCTGATGAAAAACTTCCGACAAGAGTTATTTTGGGTGACACTTTAATTCCGGAAAGCATAAACGATGAAACTAATATTTTATTTACTTCAACAAAAATCACTTCCTCAGAAAATTGGTGTTTAGTAAAACATAATAAAAATGACCTTTATTTCATTGATAAAGAGCAAAATATTTCGATTGGAGACAAAGAAGCTCTTGTCGGCTATTATGCTTTTTCTGATACAAAATATCTATTAAATTGTTGTACTAAAGCAAGATTAATGTTGAAAAAAGAAATTTCTACAGCATTAATAATGTATCAACAAAAATACAAACTTAATACTAAAACTATTGATGATTGGTTTGATTTAGGGCATACTTCAGGACTTATTAAGTTAAAAAATCTATTATTTAGTGCAAGAGATTTTAACTCTATTTCAGTTGATACAACTCTTGGAACTCTTACAAAATCAAGTACAAAAATACAAAAACTTGAAGATGAAGCCTTTTGGTTCAACAATTTGCCTGAGGAATTAAAAATCTTAACTCCAAGGTTTATAAGTTTTAAAAAGGATGAAAACAAAGCGGAATTAACACAAGAGTTGTATGGTTATCCGTCTTTACAAGAATTATATTTATCAGGCGAAGTTAATACTGAAGATTGGAGTTATATTTTAGAAAAACTTTTTGCATTACATAGAAATTTCGATAAATATACATCTTGCGAAAATGAACAATCACTTTTATGGCTTTATTACGATAAAACAGCACAAAGAATTGAAGAATTAAAACGTCAAAAAAGATATTGGCAACATCTTTTTGACGAAGAAAAAATCACAATTAACGGTGTTGAATATAACGGAATAAGAGTTCTGAGAAAAAGTATTGAAGAATATTCTAAAAATATAAGCAAAAATATTACTCAAACCATAATTCACGGTGATTATTGTTTTTCAAATATCTTGTTTGATTCAAGTAATTATATGTTCAAACTTATAGACCCAAGAGGTCGATTGAATGCAGAAGCAACAATATATGGTGACCCTCGATATGATATTGCAAAACTTCGCCATAGTGTTTGTGGACTTTATGATTTTATTGTCCAAGGGTTATTTAAGATAAGTGAAAAATATAAAACATTTGAATACAAGGTCTTAACAACAAGGGATTATACTGTGCTTGAAGAGATTTTTGATTCTTTAGCAATTCAAAACGGCTATAAACCGAAGGATATAAAATTTATTGAGGGATTGTTATTTTTGTCAATGATACCTCTGCATAAAGATAACTTCAACAGGCAAAAAATGTTTTATTTAAGAGCCGTAGAGTTATTAAATAGTGTTTTATCAGTAGAAAACGGGGAAAAGGAAAATGGAAGAAAAGAAGTTGCGTATATGCATTGATTTAGACGGAACTATTTGCACAATAAAGAAACCTGATGAAACTTATGCAGATGTAAAAGTTCAGCCGGGGGCTAAAGAATTCATAGACAGTTTACGGGCAGACGGACATACAATAATTATTAACACTGCAAGGAATATGCAAACACAAGGTCATAATGTTGGTAAAGTTATGAAGAATGTCGGTAAAATAACACTTGATTGGCTCGATGCAAACGGAATATATTATGACGAAATATTTTTTGGAAAACCAAATGCAGACATAACGATTGATGACAGAGTGGTAAAATTCTCCGATTGGCGAACAATGGATAAAACAGAAATTATTAAGCAAGGTAAAAGCAGATAATGTTAGGTAAAATATTTAATAAATTCAAAAAATCAAATATTAGTCTAAATACTTCTATTTTAGGAACAAATAATAATCTTATATTAAAAGATGGTTCGAAAGAAGCAGTCATTGATAGTTATCCTGGAATATATTTTAAATAAGGAGAGGTCTAAATAATGAATAATATTAAAGTTTCTATAATAATGCCAATATATAACGTAGAAAAATATTTGCCTAAGTGCTTTGATTCTGTGTTGAATTCGACATTAAAAGATATAGAAATTATAGCTGTTGATGATGGAGCAAAAGATAATTCAGGAGAAATTATAGACGAATATGCCGCAAAAGACAGCAGAATAATTCCTATTCATAAAGAAAACGGAGGATATGGCAGTGCAATAAATGCCGGACTGGAAATCGCAAAAGGAGAATATATTGCGATTTTAGAAACTGACGATTGGGTAGCTCCTAATATGTATGAAACTCTATATGAAAATGCAAAAAAATATAATGTTGATTGTGTAAAAGGTAATTTTTACTATTGTCCTGCTGAGAATATCAATAATCTTCACAGATTCTTTGACAGCTTACCAATAAATGAGCCGTTCAAATTAAAAGAGCATACGGAAATTTTATTATTAGCACCAAGTATATGGTCAGCCATTTATAAACACGATTTTTTGAAAGCAAATAATATTAAATGTACGTTAAAAGTCACTCCTTACGAGGATTTGCCTTTTGCTTGCGAAGCATATTCAAAAGCTGATGCGATTGTACTTATAGACGAACCTTTATATTACTATCGCTGTGAACCAAAACAAGGCAGTTCAACAATAAGAAGTGACAGAAAATTGTTTAGAATAATAGAACAAATACAAAATACTTTAGAAATTGTTGAGGATATTGGCAGTTTGAATTGTTTACGAGAAGTTTTATTTAAGCATATATACAATACTGTTCCATTATTTGTTGGAAATGCTCACAATGATTTAAAGGAGGAGCTATTTTGCGCTTTTGGAGATTTTTTTAACTCTGAATTTGCAAAAGACTTAAAATATAGTTTCTTTAACAATAAAGAAATGCAATTTGTAAAGGCTTTAAAGTCACACAATTATTTTTATTACGCAAATATAGTTAAAATAAAAAATTTCATACAAAATATTTTTTCAGTTCGCAATCAAAATTGCCATAAAATAATAACAATTTTAGGTGTTAAATTTAAATTTAAAAGTCAAAAACTAATTACAAAAAATCAGTTTGAAAAAATTAAATAGATACAACATAATAAAATTAAGAATTTACTTTCTCCAAATAATTCCGGCAGGCTTTTTGTTGGGTGTAGTTTTGGATGGTGTTAAAGCAATTGGAAAGAATTTGGTTTTTGTCAGTATGATTAATTATTTTTGCTATAGTTTCTTCAATATTATCTAAATCACACAAAAACCCGTTTTCTCCGTCTTTGATAATACCGTCAATTCCGTCACCTCTTAGTCCCAAGGTCAGGCATCCTGATGCCATCGCCTCCAAATAAACCATTCCAAACGTCTCGTTTCTACTCGTAAGCGCAAAAATATCAGCTTTACGCATAAGTTCCAACACCTCTTTATGCTCTCTATAGCCTAAAAATCTGATGTTAGAGTTCGCTATTTTCTCCAAATTCTTATACTCTCTGCCTTCGCCCACAACCAAAAGTTCAACATTTTTGAGTCTATTACAAGCCAAAATGACTTTATCAACATTCTTTCTCTTAATAAGAGACGCGCAAGTTAAGATTTTAATCCTATCTCGCTGTTTCCACTCCCGTTTTACAATTATTTCTGGCTTAATCCCTGAATATGCAACGAAAGTCTTATCCGCAAGCTCAGGATATAATTTTGAGAATTTTTGTCTCAAAATCTCCGAACGGCACGCAATTTTATGTGCATTTTTGTATGCCCTCTCAAGTTCAGGTTTGAAATAAACCGAATATATCGGGTTTGTAAGAACTTCTATATCAGAAGCGTGCACTCCTGCAACAAGTGGAATGTTTAATCCAAGCCGGTTTGCATAAATTATTCCGCTTGGCATATGTGCAATTATAACATCACTTTTCTGCGCATTCTTATTTTTCAATTGTCCCCAAAATGGAGTCCAAAAATTCAAGTTCTCAACGCCATCATATATTCCTGTTTTATAAAAAGGTTTCCCGCGCAAAAAAGAATTAAAAATAAAATTCGGCTTTATTACACCAACATTGTGTCCAAGCTCTTTCCACCCTTGAACAAAATCATAAATCGTCCGAGGAGTATGTTTTTCGCCCTCCAAAACGGGATATAAATCTGTAACCACAGTTATATTCATTAAATATCTCCGTATTTATTCTTTTCAAAGCAAAGAATATTTATAAGAGAAAAAATCATTACGATAACAAGCAGGACAACCGCAAGCGCTGAAGCGTAGCCCAAATCTAAGTTTTCAAAAGCACGTTCGTAAATATAATAAACAATAGTTTTAGATGAATCCAAAGGGCCGCCCTTTGTCATAACATAAATCTCTGCAAAAACCTTCATCGCTGAAATTGTACTTATTGTCGATACAAGTGCTATCGTTGGCATGATATGCGGAATCGTAACTGTCAGGTGCTTTTTAATAAAACCTGCTCCATCTATATCACAAGCCTCGTAAAGTTCTTGCGGAACGCTCATTAGAGAAGCCAGATAAATCATCATATAATATCCGATACCTTTCCAAATTGTTACAACAGCGACTGAAAAAAGTGCCCATTTGGTATCAACAAGCCACCCGATTGCAGGGATATGAAAGCTTGATAGCAAATAATTCAAAATCCCCTGTCCTGCGTATAGCCACTTGAATGCAATTGCTGCAACAACTATAGATACAATTACCGGCAAATAAAGCAATATTTTATATAGAGTTACTCCCCTGATTTTTTGATTGATAAGAATTGCCAAAAACAGTGGAAACACAACAAGAAACGGAACCGCAATAACGAGGTACATAAAAGTATTAAACATAACCTTATAAAAAATAGGTTCGTGAAGTAGTTTTACATAGTTGTCAACGCCGTTAAAGCTCGGATTATATATGCTTGAAGAATAATCAAAAAAACTAAGTCCGAACGTTTGAAAAAACGGAATGAAAAAGAACACAATAAGCACAGCTGCTGCCGGCAGTAGAAACAAATACGGTGTGTATCTTTTATAATAGTTCATAAATTAATTATCTCACCTTGATAACTTTAGGGCAAGAGTGTTTACAAACAGTTAGACATGCCAACATCGTTACAAAACTTAATCAATAAAAAAACCATGAAAACATGCACCAATCATGGCTTGAGCATGTCTTAATTCGCCAAAACCATGTAGCCATGCGCCTATACCATGTCTTAAACCCCTGTGATACAGCAACCTCGGGCTTAAAATTCGTTGTAAAATATCTTAACAATTGGCTTTTAGCTTCTTGTAAATAGAAACTGAACTAATATAATGAAAATATGGGTTAGGAACAAGATTGGGGATATTTCTTAACAAGTAAGTATTATAATCTAGAATTTCATTTTCGGAGGATATAAGTGTTTAAAAGTCGTGATATGGGGAGAGCTATTGCCGTAAAAAGATGGACGCCTACGGCATTAGAATGTTATAAACGCGGATGTGTGTGTGAAGGTTGCTTTTACAGCGATTTCTTTAGTGCAACTGCACAAAAATGCCAAATGAAAGCAGCGGTATTGGAGCTTGTCAGAACAATCGGCGCTCCAAGTGTTGATTTACCGCAAATCATTGAATAATTCACGATAAAAGAAGATAGAGAAGCATAACGTCTAAAACCGAGCCTGTCCGATTTTAGTTTGCGTTTTTTGTGCATAGACTCAAAAATACTCATACCTTACAGCATTATACTCTGCGGTAGTACTACCAAAATTGAACAAACAGGTAATTTATGTTCTGCACAATCACCTTACAAT
This sequence comes from uncultured bacterium, assembly GCA_902782905.1. Classification (GTDB taxonomy): domain Bacteria; phylum Cyanobacteriota; class Vampirovibrionia; order Gastranaerophilales; family Gastranaerophilaceae; genus CAG-196. Next base: position 2,580 of record CACZPB010000048.1, on the reverse strand, counting down.
TCTTGTATGGAGATTATGTGTTATGGGAAAAATTCAACGTAAATACTTGGAAATAAAAAATATTAACCGTAATTTAGTTGATTGGCTCGAAAATATTGCGGACGAGCACAATTGCAGAATGGAACGCAAAGAATGGAAAAGCAAATACAACAGTTATGTTGTATATGATTATGAACCTTTTTGTTCTGAAGGATTTGAAATAAACATGCTTTTAAGCTCTATTGATATTTCATATTTGAACTTTATAAAATATCTTTACACGGAGAAACTCAATACTATTGAGTATTTGAACAATTGTGTAAAAATTTCTGCAATAAAGAACTATTCACTTTAGCAAAATTGGTATATAATATTTCTGTATCTTGACCGGATACAACACACGCCGAAGGGTATAATTTGAGGAAGTATTATATGCGCGAATTTTTTAATGACTACGTACAAACGCTGGAAACATATATCATGTTTCGCATCAAGGAAACTGCTGCAAAGATTACACCAGATCTTGTTGCAAATAATAGAGCTCCGATTGCGCTTTCTATGGGTGCTCCGACTGCAAATCCTCCACAAAAGGTTATTGATGCATTAAAAAATGCGCTTGATGAAAAAGGTGCGCACCTTTATTCTACCCCAAAGGGGGAACAATATTTTAGAGAAGCTGTCGCTAAGCGTATGAAAACACGTTTTGGCGTTGAACTGAACCCAAATACGGAGATTTTTTCTTTAATTGGTTCAAAAGAAGGTATTGCAAATTTTATACGCGTTCTCATTAATCCGACGACAAAAGACGAAGACAAGGATATTATATGGATACCGGATCCGGGGTACGCTTCTTATGGAGAGATGATAAAAGTTTCAGGTGGTAAGGCTTATTCAATGCCACTTACTCCTGACAATAATTTTATGCCTGATTTAGAAGAAGTTTATGCAAACTTTCTGAAAGAGGGACTAAATCCTAATAAAATTAAGGCTCTCATCATTAATTATCCGAATAATCCACTTGGCGCAACCGCAACAAGAGTGTATATGGAAAGTGTTGTTGCTTTTTGTAAAAAACATCATATATTGCTTATGTCTGATGCTGCTTATACTGATATGTACTTTAAGCCTGAGCTTAAACCTATGAGCATTTTGGAGATTGAGGGCGCAAAAGATATTGCGGTAGAATTTTTTAGCTTTTCTAAGCCTTACGCAATGACAGGTTGGAGATTGGGTTGGATATGCGGGAATTCAGAAGCTGTTCAAATTTTTGGAAAACTGAAATCAACACTTGACTCAGGTTTGTTTAAAGCGCTTCAGAAAGCGAGTGCAGAGATTCTTAATTCCGAAGAGGGTGAAGAGTATATAGCAAAGTCAAATGCACAGTTCAAACATAATCAAGAAGTTTTAGTAAAAGGTTTGAAGGAGGAGCTTGGCTGGGGCGAGTTTTATGTTCCGGATGCAACTTTTTATTTGTGGCTTCCAATCCCTCCAAGATATAAATCTTCTGTAGAATTTACAAATGATTTGATGCAGACGTCCGGTATTATTGCAGTTCCTGGAGATGCGTTCGGAAAATATGGCGAAGGATTTTTCAGAGTTTCTATTGTTTGTCCTGAGGAACAAATTAGAGAAGTTGTTCGAAGAATGAAAGAAGACGGATTCTATTTTAATAAATAGATTGAACTAGCAAAAAATTTTTTTATATGTTTTTATAATATGTGTGGTTGTGTTTTAGGAGTTTTGACATGCAAATATCAAAGATTAATAGTATGCCAGTTAGCAGCAATACAAACTTTAAATCTGCGGTACCGGTATTTGTCCAGATATGTACAGATGGAAAAAACATTGCACCGGCAGTAGGAGATGAGCTTAATAAAAGGTTTATGCTAAAAATAGATCACATGCTTAATAAATCGTTAAAACGCGGAATTGATACTGAACGCGACGGTTATGCAGACAGGTTAGTAAAGTTTTTCGGCTCAAGAGTCAAAGATTATAAAGATAGAGTTTTGGCATTTACTTGTGTAGATGGAGGGTTTGAGAGTGGAATGCTTAGACCGTATTTTTATTTAACCACAGGAGAGACCCAAAATAAACTTTTGGTTCTAAGAAAACAGCACAAAGATGCTGTGAAACTATCTCAAGGATATAAGACTGCTAATTTACAGATAGCAAAAGATGATTATTACACAAAAGGCAAACGTGCTGTTGTAGATGCTTTCAGCAAATTTCGCCCGTTTGGACAAGAACCGCAAGCGTTATTTACGTATTTTAAGCCTATAAGAAAAAAGAGCGGTGAAATAAAGGATTATATGTTGTATAATGCCGAGTTTAAATCAGTGAACGATGTAAAAAATCCATTTATAACTTTGGATAAAATATCATAGAGTCAGCAGTGTTGACAACTGAATTTGAGCATGTAATATAAGAATATACTAAGCGGGGGTAAATCAGTCCCAATAGGAATTAGGTTTTCACCGCACCCGATACGAGCGGGGGTAATTCAGTGGTAGAATGCCTCCTTGCCAAGGAGGATGTCGCGAGTTCGAGCCTCGTCTCCCGCTCCATAAAGAAGAAGGTTTCAAGACCTTCTTTTTTATT
>CACZPB010000047.1 GCA_902782905.1 uncultured bacterium | reverse complement strand
TAAAATAATCGCAGTAACCAAATATTTCGGACAAAAAGCAATGATTGCGGGATATAAAGCAGGGATTAGGGATTTTGCTGAATCAAGGGCTATTGAGGCAATTGAGAAGATTAACTCACTTCCTGACGAAGTAAGAAAAAATTCTACCTTTCACTTTATAGGGCATCTTCAGTCAAATAAAGCAGACAGAGTTGTTCAGAATTTTGACGTGATTCACTCTGTTGATAGTTTGAAGATTGCAAAAGCAATTTCAAAAGCAGCCTGTACGTTAAATAAGAGAGAGAAAATTTTGTTGCAGGTGAATAATGCCGGCGAAGAACAAAAATCAGGCTTTTCAAAAAATGTTTTGAGAAATGCTTTTGAAGAAATATTTAACCTTGAAGGTGTAGAGGTCTTAGGGCTTATGAATATGGCACCTTTAGGAGCAAGTGAGAGTGAATTAGAAAAGTTATTTGGCGATATACGAGAGTTCAGAGATGAACTTGAAAAAGGATTTGGTGTGAAACTTCCCGAACTTTCCATGGGAATGAGTGATGACTATAAAATCGCAGTTAGGGAAGGCGCAACAATAATCAGAATAGGCAGAAAGTTATTTACGTAGAAATAAAATTGGAGGAGCAATGGCATTATCAGAAGGATTAAAAGGGTTTGTTAATTTTTTCAAAAACAGTTTTAACGGCGAAGAAGGCGACGATGCTTTCATGGATTTAGTTGACGACGGCGGAGAATATGACACTGACGGAACTTTGGCGTTAGATACAATGTATGGAACAAGAGTTAATCAAAAACCGGAACGTTCTTTTGACAGAGAATCAAAAGTTGTTTCTCACCCAAATTCATACAAATCCGGTGAAGTTACAGTGATTGAACCTCGTTCATTCTCTGAATCAGCACAGATAGTTAAAAAATTATTAGACAAAAAGACTGTTATCCTTCATTTAGATTTATTGGATAAAGAACAATCTCAAAGAACAATTGATTTTGTTTGCGGTGCAGCTCACGCAATCAACGGTACTGCTCAAAAAATCAGCGATATGGTATTTATTTTTACACCGAGCAATATTTCTCTTTCTGTAGAAAATGCTCAACTTCAAAGCAAATTCGCTGAATCTCTTTGGAACAAACCTCTATAATATTATTTTCCTCGCCCTGCGGGAGAAGGTTAGGTAGAGGGGATATATCGGGAAGTTGAAAGATTTTATTTAATATATTGATTTGTGATAGTTGGATTTTCAGGGTGCTTTTGCACCCTTTTATTTTGCAAGAAAAAGGATTTTGCACTTACTACTTGCAAAATCCTTTTTAAAAAACTATTCAATTGTTCTAAAAGCGTGTTGTCTCAGTGCAATCACAGTACTCTTCGCGATGAGTAGCAAGCAGAACTATACCGCTAACACCTACCAGAGCATAGATGATTCTTGAGAGAATTGTCATATCACCAAATACAGCTGATACGATGTTGTATCCAAAGAAGCCTACAATTCCCCAGACAAGAGCACCTGTGATAACAAGAGCGTACGCTATCATCCTGAGTATGTGCATAATATACCTCCTTTCAGTATCTATTATCAAATTTTTCTTATGTTTTACATTAGACAATAGGCTAACTCAGGAATTAGCTGTTTTTACAATGTTTTTTTCAGTTATTAAATTTATAACAAAAGTGTTAAATTTGAGTGAGGAAAATATTATGAAAAAAAGTTTTTTAGTTACATTTTTTTGCTTTTTTCTTGCGTGCTCTTATGCTAAGGCAGAAAATTCAATTGCTGTTGTCGATTTACAAAAAGTGGTAAGCAATTCTTCGCAAGTAAAGCAGCTAAAGCAGGAGCATTCGAAGAAACTTGACGAGTTGAATAAAATTATAGTAAATGCCAGAGGAGAGATTGCCAATGAAACAGATTCAAACAAGATTGTCAGCATAGAAGAAAAATATACAAAAGAATTTAATGCAAAAAAAGAGGCTCTGGACAGAGATTATAACAGTAGACTTGAGGCAATTGAAAAAAATATAAAGTCAGAGATAGAAAAGAAAGCAAAAAAAGATAACTATGATTATGTTTTTGCAAAAAGCGTACTTTTATATGGCGGGAAAGACATAACAAATGAGATAAATGTAAAATAAAATTTAAAATTTTATAACGTGATATACTCATTTATATTGTCTTATGCTATAATGGCGTTATAATAAATATTAAAAAGGAGACAAACGTCATGAATCAAAAATTATTTATCTCATTAGGACTAGTAATTGCGCTGGGCGCAGCAGCAATTCCGGCTATTGCAGCGGGAGATACAACTATTTATACTGATAACATCGGCAGAATGCACTTTTTGGGCAGAAACGCCGCTACAAATGACGGTGCTAAGTATAATTATACAAATCCTGCGGAGCAAGAGCTTACAAGGAAACTATACTATGAAGACAGAACAGTAAATTATGATAGCAATTATAATCAACATCCTGTAAAAAATTATGAAAATACGTTTCCGGATTCAAGATTTACTACAAAAACTTTTTGGAATAAAAATTATGTAAATGATACTGATGCGGCACGTGTTAATGCAGAAAATGCAGCTAATGTAGATACATCAAAAGGAATTCCTGTAACATCACAAAGAGCAAACAGAAAGCTCAAGACTGATGTTTCCGCAACTCATGGCGGTATGTATGATGCTAATCCATATATGAATTCAGAAGAAGGATACAAAAATGTTGTAAAAGATAAAACAACAAAGAAACATTGGTGGAATAAAAAATAAATTAAAAAAAAGGGGGCAAGATTGCACGGCAATCTTGCCCCTTTTTTCTGTTTAGGTTAAGATAAAATTGTTACCAATCCCGGATCGTCTAGTGGCAGGACTGAAGATTCTGGCTCTTCCAACGGTGGTTCGAATCCATCTCCGGGAGTTTTATTGTTTGTTTACTAGCAAAAAATTTTTTTATGTGTTTTATTTAATTTGTAGATTAGTGGAGATTAAAATATGAAAGTCGGAATAGATGCATTTTCTTTTGGGAGCAAGTATATTACAAGCAATTTAAGAACTAATAAAGCCGGAAAACTGGCAAAATACGCAGGCTTGGCATTTGCTGCTTCGACTTTGCTTATGACAGCTTGTGGAAATAAAAATAATAAAGACGTGCAGCCCATGAATAATGTAGAGAAATCTGACAGCATTGCAAAAACTAACGGTTTAGCAAAAAACAACAGCAGTGTTTGTTATTATTATAGCGGTTCAGAGGGTGAAGCCGTTAATTTACAAAACTACGCATGGGTAGACAGAATAGCTTCTGACGGAAGTATAGAACGTGACAGTGCAGGATATAAAATTTACATTACTCCTGACGGAAAAAGAAAAGCTATTCATTCAAAAGCTGATGAGTTTGGTAATACTACCACAACAACAGAGTTATATGACGGAACAAAAATTGTCAGAACAGATTATAATTTGCACAGTCCAAATGAAATTTTGTACACAGAGAAAGTGTATATTAAAGACAGCATTTTAATAGACAGTAAATATTACAATGAAATGGCTTCTGACTCTCTGCCTCAAAAAGTTGTTGTAGAAAAAAGTCACGAAAAATACAATGATAAGGGCGTGCTGCTATCTTGGGAATCTACAGTTAGTGATCCCGAACGCAATGAAATTAATAATAAGTATGATGCTCATAAAAGGCTTGTATATGATGATGTAAAAAATGAGCATTATAAATATAAAGGCAGCAGTAAAACGCCATACAGCTCATATTCAATTTATGATGATTGTAAAAGAATTACTTTATACAATGACGACGGAACAGTAAAAAGGGTTTATTTCAAAGCCTCAGACGGTACTATAACAGAGTAGGTGCTTTTTATGAAAATTGACGTACATTATTCCCCAAGCTGTGGCGCAAAGTTTGTGACAAGTGCAAAATTAGGCAGATTAGCCGAAAATGGTTCAAAATACGTAACAGAGTATGCATCTCTTGTAAAAATAGAACCTAAAAATGCAAGAGATATTGATGCTCTTGAAAATGCAATATTTTATTGGGAAGACGAAAAATTCGCATCTAATATTTTTCATGCGGCTTGTGCAATGCGAAACGACAGTAAGTATTATATAAACCACGATGTTTACGCGCTAACCTCACAAAAACATATTTTTGAAGATTTAGATGATACCAAAATTCTTGGTCTAATTCATCTTTCTCCGATTGCTAACGGCACTTTTATAGAACATATACAAACAAAGCCTGAGCTTATATATGGAAATGCTCCGGAATATAAAGGAGTCGGAACTGCAATTCTAAACTCTATAAAAAGGCTGACTTCCAAAATATCTTGCTTTCCTGCAAAAGAAAAATCCGTTAAAGACTTTTATAAGAAAAACGGTTTTGTAGAGTACCATCAATGTTATGTCTGGTATAAAGCTTAAGTTTATTTTAAAGGCGGTACTATAAAATAGTGAATGATATATTCTCTTTCCTGCCCAAATGCGTTTGTAACGGTAAATTTGTATTCTTTAGGTTCAATTTTAAAGTCATCTTCCAGATAAGGGCATGATTTTTTTGCCTCAGAAACTACGTCATCAACAGTCCTATCTATAATCAATATTCCTGATGCTTTGAGGTCAGTTTCATCTATCCAAGGGTTCTTGTACCCGTGTGTATCTAGAATAATTTGCGGATGCGGCTCTTGGTAAATTGTAAGCGGAAGAGTCCATTCTATGTATCCGCCAAGATATTTTAAAGGTGTTTTTTGTGATTCATTCCAGAATGTTTGCATATCATTGTATATGTGAGCAACAGGATATCTGCTTCTGTAATTCTTTTCTACCGACAGTAGAGTTCCCATAACAATAAATATTACAAGCATTGCAAAATAAGCAAATCCTGTTATAAAATTGAACTCTTTTTTTGAGATATCTTTTGTAGGGAAGAAGTAGAACATAATGATACCAATCAGGTACATAAATTCAAATCCCCATCTCGGGCGCATTGTACCTCCGCCGCAAATCCCCATTGTAAGGTGGATAAGCAGAGGAATTAAGCTAAAAAGAATCAAAAACCAAGTTTTTTCGTCTTTTTTTATATCAATTAGTTTGAATGGTGATTTTTGCAGTAATTTTAATGAAACAAACATAGCAATAGTGCCTGCAATAAGTGCAAATTGCATAACGGCAAATAATAATGTCGAAGTGATATGCGTAAGCCAGCTATTATCAGCAAATTCTCCTTCAAAATACATTAGCGGGAAAAATTCATATTTTATCATCCATGCTAAATGCGGAAGGAATATTAAGAATGCAATTAGAGCTGAAATATAAAACCATTTTGATTTAAAAACTTCGCGTCTGAACATTATTGCCCAAATAAGCATCGGCACAAAGATTAAAAGAGTTTGGTATTTGTTTAAGAAACAAATTCCAACAATAACACCCAATATTACCCAGTCATACCATTTTTTTGAGTTCATACATTTGTAGAAATGGTAAGTTAAAAACGGCAAAAGCCCAAGCAGAACAACGTCAGGGTTGAAACCGTAATATTCCACTATATATCCATATACCCAACATCCTTCAAGCATCATTGTGGAGAGAATTGCGCGTTTTGGTTCAAGAAAAATTCTTGCTATCTTATAAATATAAATAAAGCCTAAAAGTATAAAAGCTTGGCTCACAACATAAACAGATAAGTCTGTTTTAAAAGCATTATAAACCCAATAAGTTATCCAGCCTGCAAGCGGCGGATGTTTTGGAGTACCAAAATCATGAAGGCTACCCCAATAGATTCCCTCTAAAGCATCAGTTGGCAATACCGTTCTTATCATGGCTACACCAAGCCATAGAAATATATTAACTATCAAAAATATTATAAACATTTTGTGTTCATAATCAATGTTTTCCCAAAATTTCAGCTTCATGTTATAAAACTTCCTTTAAAAATAATCAAAAAAAATAAATACAAAAATATTTTAACACAAATAGATTAGACGATGTACAAATATTGTCACAATTTTTACTTCATGCTAATATTATTATTGTATTTAACAATACTGGAAAACTAGGAGATATTATGACAGAGACAATTTCGAAAGGAATCGATTTCAAAAAAATCGATGAAATTCTGCAATCTTACGACTACAACAAGTCATACTTGATTGCAATGCTTCAAAAAGTTCAGGAAGTCTACAGATACTTGCCTGAAGATGCAATGACTTACATCGGAGAACACGTGGAAGGGCTTTCTCCCGCAACGGTTTACGGTGTAGCAACTTTTTACGCTCAGTTTTCATTAGAGCCTAAAGGCAAATATGAAATCAGAGTTTGCGACGGTACAGCTTGCCACGTTAGAGGTTCAATGCCTGTATTAAACGCAATCAAAAACAAGTTAAAACTAAAAGAGGGACAAACGACTTGTGAAAATGGATTATTTTCACTCGAAATCGTAAGTTGCTTGGGTGCTTGCGGTCTTGCACCTGTGTGTATGATAAACGACAAAGTTTATCCTCAGATGACCTCTGATGCAATAAGCGTCATTCTTGATACTTTGATAAAAGAGGAGGGGGCAAACTAATGACATTAAATATTAATATTAAAGACGAGCAAGCAAAGGCTCAAGAACATATTAAAGAACAAGGCTTGAGAGTTCTTGTTTGCGCAGGTACAGGATGTGTTGCAAACGGTTCTTTAAAGGTTATTGAAAAATTCAGAGAACTTGGAGCTGATGTTTCAACACTTACCGATTACGACAAGATGACAATTGTTCCGACAGGTTGCCACGGCTTCTGCGAACAAGGTGTTCTTGTTATTATTCCCGACAAGCATGTTACTTATGTAAAAGTTAAGGAAGCTGACGTAGAAGAAATATTTGAAAGCCACGTAAAAAATAATCAACCTGTTGAGAGACTTTTATATAAAGACCCTAAAACAGGTGAAGCTGTTCACAGAAATGACGATATTAATTTCTATGCTAAACAAACTCGTACAGCTCTTAAAAATTGCGGTAAGATTAATGCTGAATCAATTGACGAAGCTATTGCTGTTAGAGGATATGAGGCTTTAGCAAAAGTTATAGAAGAAAATAATCCTGATTCGGTTGTTGATACAATCACCAAATCAGGTTTAAGAGGCAGAGGTGGCGGAGGCTTCCCAACAGGTATGAAGTGGAAATTCACTGCTGCAAACAGAGGTGGAAAATCTTATGTAGTTTGTAACGGTGATGAGGGTGATCCTGGTGCATTTATGGATCGTTCTGTTATGGAAGGTGATCCGCACAAATTACTGGAAGGTATGGCAATTGCCGGTTTTGCAAT
>CACZPB010000046.1 GCA_902782905.1 uncultured bacterium | reverse complement strand
TTTGGTACTTTCTTTGTGACTCTTTTTGATTGCAAAAAAAGAAACAAAGAAAGTACAACTCAAAAATAACTAAATTAACAAATACCCCAAAATCTATTGCCAAGTAGAATCTGAACCGTACTTTATTATTTACCTCCACATTTATACGCCAAATTACATATTATCTTGATATACTTTTTATTAAATTGTTTGAGGATTAGTTTAAGCATACAATTTACGCTTTTCGGATTATAATTTTTCTTTCGGTCAACTCTTTAAAAAAAGAATTTAATGTAGTATAATAAAAAAGTAGTATATTAGGAGGTATAAATGCGTATACACGTAAATGGTAAAAACATTGAGATTACTGATGCAATCAAAGCTTATGTCAAAGAAAAAGTTGGTAAAGTAGCCAATCATTATGACCAAATCACAGGAATTGACGTAATTTTGTCTGTAATCAAAAACCCCGCAGCAACAGGTAAGCACGTTGCAGAAGTTTCCTGCAAAATGAATACCGGTGTTGTTCACTGTGAAGAATCAGCAGAATCTATGTATGCAAGTATTGACCTTTTAGCAGACAAACTTGACAGACAAGTTAAAAAGTTTAAAGACAAAGCTTTAAATACTTCTGACAAGTCTACTATCAGAAATACAGAGTTGCCTGAAGAAGTTACGGAAGGCTAACACATTTAGAATATGATAAACAATAAAAAAGTTGTAGTAGTAATGCCTGCATACAATGCAGAAAAAACTTTAGAAAAAACTTATAATGAGATTTATCAAAATTTCGTCGACGAGATTATTCTTGTCGACGATTTCTCTTTGGATGAAACAAAAGAAGTTGCCAAAAAACTCAATATTACAACAATTGTACATACACAAAATAAAGGTTATGGCGGGAACCAGAAAACTTGCTATCTTGCTGCTCTAAAATCCGGTGCGGATATTGTTATAATGCTTCATCCCGATTATCAATATACCCCCAAACTTATTCCTGCAATGGCATCAATGATGGCTTTTGATGAGTATGATGCAGTTATAGCTTCAAGGATGCTTGGAAATTCTGCATTAAAAGGCGGAATGCCTTTGTATAAGTTTATTGCTAACAAGTTTTTGACAGGATTTCAAAATATTTTAATAGGAGAAAAACTTTCCGAATATCATACAGGTTTTAGGGGATTTACAAGAACAGTTTTGGAAAAGCTGCCGCTCAATGATTGCAGTGATGATTTTATATTTGATAACCAAATGCTTGCACTACTCCTCTATAACGGATATAAAATCGGAGAAATTTCCTGCCCTACAAAATATTTTTCGGAAGCTTCTTCAATAAATTTTATTCGCTCGTGCAGATACGGTTTTGGAGTCCTTGGGGTAAGTTTAAACTATCGCCTTGCAAAATTGGGATTGAGTGGTGGAATTTTTAATAAAAACGGAAGAGCATTAGATCTAAGTAAAGAACTGGTTTATTACAATAAAAATTAGACAATACGATGAACTATGATTTTGTGCTAAAATTTGGTTATGAAAATAGTTTTAGCATCATCGAATAAGCATAAAGTTCAAGAAATTAATGATATTATTAAATCAAAAGGAATTTCTTCCATAGAATTTATATTACCGCCTAAGGGTTTTAATCCTGTTGAAGATGGAGTTAATTTTGAAGAAAATTCTTATATAAAAGCACGTGCAGCATGGGAAATTTCTAAAACGTGGGTTCTTGCGGATGACTCCGGACTTTGCATAGATGCGCTGGGTGGAAAACCAGGAATATATTCTGCAAGATACGCCGAGACTCCTGCTCTCAGAATTGAACGAGTCTTAAACGAAATGGATGAAAAAGAAGACAGAGCCGCCCATTTTACATGCGATATGACGCTTTTAAATCCCAAAGGAGAAGTAGCATTCAAACATGAAGGCAGGTGCGAAGGAACTATTATCAGGGAAGCGCGCGGGCAAAACGGTTTTGGGTATGATCCTATATTTTTAGTTAAAGGTGATACAAGAACCATGGCAGAATTAAGTGAAGATGAAAAGAATCAAATTTCACATCGCTCGATTGCCCTTAATGCGGTTTTAGATTACCTGAAGACTATTATCTAAGCTCGTTTGGCTGATATCTTAGCATATTTGCAAATCCACCGAGAGGAAGCATGTTTCCGGTCGGATTTTGAAAATCCGCAGGCATCATTTTTTGCTTCTCTATTGCTTCAAGTCTTGCATTATAGTCACTATTTTTCTGATACTGTTTTGCCTTAAGTTTTTGGTAGCATGCGACCTTCAAATCATTACCTTCAGTATCTCTGCATTTTTGAATTTCTGTATCAAATTCTACTCTGCGCTTGTACCAGTAAGCCGCAGTATCATTGAATTTACCCAGCCCCTTAGGTTCTGCTACATCAACGTATGCAGGCGGCACAAAATCTTTCCACTCAGGCTCATAAAACCCCTCTGTTGACTGTATGTGGTCAGCATAAGCGCATAGAGGAAACAATAAAAGTGATAATAACAAAATCTTTTTCATAAATTTATAATCCTTTTTCTCATTATACTATTTTTTGAGAAAAAATAAATAAAAACTTGAAGCGTAAATATATTCGTGCTAGGATTTTAGTGCCGAATAATAATTGTTAATTATACACTTTATGAAGGGGGATATACATTTATGCCATTAACTATAAACAAAATACATTTTTTGCCTGTTAAAAAATCTATTATTAAACACCATAATAAAAAATTGCGTCAGCAACAAGCGACATTTAAAGATAACGCCTCCAGCATCATGAATAATTCACATTTTAACAAGGCAGAAAATTTGATTTTTACTCTTGTAGATAAACTAACACCAATTTCTAAAAAACATTCTAAAGTTTATTCTTTTTTAGTTTTGTCAGCAGAAAAAACTATTAAGCTTATTAATAAAGTGTCCCAGAATAAAACTTTCATTATTTAGTTTGAACAGTTTGATTTTCTTTTAAAAATTCTTCAAAAATTTCTACAGAATCCGCAACAAGCTCTATGCAAGGACGTTTTTTGTAATACGCTTCCGTCCTTTCGCTTGGCTTAGGAGAGGTAGAGCTTTCTATCCCCTGTAAAAGCTCTCTGCATATAATACTTCCGTTTTTTTCTTTAAAACGTCTCGCCAGCTCTTGGACTATTTCGTACTGCTTTGCTTTATTATTTTCTTGCGTGCAAAAAGCAAGTCCGGCAGCCATAAACATTCCGCTAACGGTTCCACATACTTCTCTCATTCTTCCCATTCCGCCGCCAAAAGATGAAGAAATTTTTACAGCCGTTTCAAAATCCATTCCAAGTTCCTCGCAAAATACTCCCAAAACCGATTGAGAACAATTGTATCCTTGCTTGAATAGCTCTTTTGCTTTTTCAGATTTCTCGCTCATATTTGCTCCTATATAATTTGTTTTATTACTCTTGCAGGGTTTCCAACTGCAATACAATTCTTGCCTATACTTTTTGTAACAACACTTCCCGCCCCTATAATCGCTCCGTCACCAATCTCAACATCCGGAAGAATTGTGCAATCCGAGCCAATCCAAACATTTTTACCAATTTTAACAGACTTTGGTGTAATGTTAGCTCTGGTTTCAGGATTAAAATCATGGTTAAGCGTCGCAATTGTTGTATTATGACCGATAAGAGTTCCGTCGCCGATTTCAATTCCACCTTGATCCTGAAAACGACAGCAAGCATTGATGAATACATTTTTGCCAACTTTAATATTTTTACCGCAATCTGTATAAAAAGGCGGAAACAAACCAAAAGACTTATCGACTTTTTTGCCTGTAAGCTTTGAAAAAATATCAACTATTTCTTCGGGCGTATGATATTTTGAATTTAGTTCAGCAGTAATTTTGAGCGCTTCTTGACTGAGCTTGTGAAACATTTGCATAAGTTCTCCGCCTGCAACTACTTGTTTTTGCTCACTCATATCTTTATAAAATTGCTCCAAATCCATAAATATACAACCCTCCAGTTAATCATAACATAAAAGGTGAAAGAATGACTATGAATAATGTAAAATAACAATGGAAGTTAATGTGTTGATATTGTATCAATTCAAATTAATCAAATTAAGGCAAAAATTATCCCACTTGCTCACACTTTCCTCTTCCAAAATAATCGTACTATCCGTAAATAATCAAACTTATGTTACATTCAGTCAGGGAAAAGGTTTGAAACCAATAATCATACTATCCGTTAAAGAGCAGAAAATGAGTGTAAAAGAGCAGTTAGTTTAGGAATTTTAATCAGACAGTTTTGGAATTTCGGGCAGTATTAGTTTTGAAATTTGCTAAAATTTTTCTTAAACTTCTTTTGATTTTACCTCTCTACTTAATCAATATTAACAACTGATTTAGGATAATTATTCCCTGAACAACAAGAGCGAAT
>CACZPB010000045.1 GCA_902782905.1 uncultured bacterium | reverse complement strand
TAAAAGTTCAATTTGTTCTAATTGCTCCTTACTGATAAGCAATGGTTTCGGCTGTTTGTTTTGTCTTCTTGGCTGTGGACGCCTGTTCTGCTGAGGTCTTCCTCCGCCTGAAGCGTAGTTATTTCTGAAACCTCCGGGACGTCTGTTCTGTTGATATCCGCCCTGTCTGTTATCACGGTTGTAGCCGCCTTCTCTGCGTTGATACCCGCCTTGACGGTTGTCTCTGTTATAGTTGTTATATCCGCCTTCACGCCTTTGATAACCGTTGTCATCGCGTCTTTGATACCCGCCTTCACGGTAATTACTTCTGTAACCGTCGTTTTGACCTCTGTCATACGTTCTTTGCGGACGCGGTTCGGCAGAGTATGAGCTGTAACTTTGCATCGGCTTTTCATCCGGCGTTTCATTTCCCTTATCTGCGTATAGACAATTAGGACATATCACTCTCTTGGGGTTCTTTGTTTCAAATTCTGCACCACATTTAATGCACTTGTTCACATACATAATAAAAGCCTCTTAACCAATAAATTCAAACATTCTAATCAATAATCTAATAAAAATCCTACTTAATTTAAATAATATATGAGATTCAATCAAAAATACAAGTTGAAATAAAAATTCAACAAGCATGACTAATTATAATACATTGTTACATTTTTTGCAAGTAGGCAAAATATAAGCGGGATAAGAATTGATATTATATTCCTTCATCAGAACTTTCTTCTTCACCTTCTTGAGTCGGAGCCGCAACTTTTACTCCAAGTTCTTCCAATGCTGCGCGAGATTTCGGGGCAAGTGCAGTATCAGCAAAGTTTTCTAAGATTGTTTGGTAACAGTCTATTGCCTCAGCTTTCATCCCTCTCAGTTTGTAAATATTTCCGGTTTTAAAGTATAAAGGTGCAAGTGCAGGATTCGCAGCCATAAGCATTTGATTATCGAGCTTAATCTTTATTCCGATGAGCTCCTCGTTATCTTGAGGAGACAAAAGCGTGCGTCCGTATATCTTTTTAGTCAAATTATCAACCGTGTCGGACATTGTGGCAATATCTTCTTTAGATAATTTGGCTGATTTTTTCGCCGCTGAAACGTCTAAGCTAATTGCTGATAAAAGCAAAAACAATGTTAATATTCCAAGTAAAATTCTTTTCATTTTTTCTCCCCAATGGTGATATTATACACCAATTTTATTATAAATAAAAGTTGGATTTTTTACTCAATTAAATGTATGATTGTTTTATGGATGAAAAAATTTGGCAAATGTTTATATTTGGGACGGGTGAATACCTTGATGAGGCTTTGTCTAAAGGATTGGGCGGAGTTATATTTTTTACCCGTGATATTGATTCAAAAGCGCAATTTGGTAAATTAATAAATACTATTATTAAAAAATCTTTAATTACCCCCTTTTTATCTATAGACCAAGAGGGGGGCAGAGTAGAGAGAACAGAAAAAATTCACCCAAGATATCTTTCTCCTCGTTATGCATATCAAAAAGGTCAAAAATTTTTAAAAGAACAAACAGAAGCTATTGCAAAAGAACTTAAAGAGTACGGAATTAATCTCAATTTTGCTCCATGTGCGGATGTAAATACTAACCCTAAAAACCCGATAATCGGGGAGAGAGCATTTTCGGACAAAACGAGTGATGTTATTGACGGAGTTAAGATTGTATCTGAGATTTACAGACAATCTGGGATTATACCTTGTGTAAAACATTATCCTGGGCATGGAGATGCTGATAAAGACAGCCATTTAACTTTGCCTCAAATAGATTTACCATTGGATGAGATGGAGAGAATTCATATAGCACCGTTTAAGTGTGCTATAGAAAACGGTATAGAAATGATTATGGCTGCTCATCTTCACTGTACTTGCTTTGATAAAGATGTTTTGCCTGCGTCTTTGAGTCAAAATGCAATAGGATATTTAAGGGATAAATTAAATTACAACGGAGTTATTATCTCCGATGATATGGTAATGAAAGGTGTACAGGATTATGGGAGTCTCGAAGCAGTAATTATGGGCATAAAAGCCGGACTTGACATGTTTATATTCAGAGACGCTGATAAGAACGCTTACACTACTGTCGAAAAACTTATTAAAGAAGTGAAGAACGATAAGGTTCTTCAAAAGTGTGTAGAAAATTCATTTGAGAGAATAAAATTGTTAAAATCAAAAATAAAAGGATGTGACTGTTAGCCACATCCTTTTTTACAACTTATTATATTGTTTTAAGACTCAGGTACTGCAGCTTTTTCTGCATCAAAGCAAGCTTTGCAGAGTACATCTCTGCCTTGAGTCGGGTTGAAAGGAACTTGAGTTTGGCATCCGCATTTTGCACATACTGCATCAAAAAGTTTCTTTTTACCTCTGCGTTGTTGTTTCTTTGCCTTTCTGCAGTCAGGGCATCTTTTGGGCTTATTTGTTAAACCTTTTTCTGCATAAAATTCTTGTTCGCCAGCTGTGAATACAAATTCGGCGCCACAATCTTCACAAATAAGCTTTTCGTCTTCGTACATGACCATCTTCTCCTAAATTAAAATAACCACAGTCCTAAACCATAGAACCTAGGATTAATTCTATACTTTTTTTTGCCATACGTCAAGGGGGTAAATGCGTTAAAAATAGTGATTGAAGGCATATTTATTACCCCTATTTACCTCTATTTGCCTGTTGAACCAAAACCGCCAGCGCCGCGTTCTGTGTCTGATAGTTCGGTTACAACTTGAATTTCAGCTTGTTCATATTTTGCAATAACCATTTGAGCAATTCTTTCTTGAGGCTCAATAGTATATAGTTCATTTGATATATTTACCAAGCCGACACATACTTCTCCTCTATAGTCTTCGTCAACTGTTCCTACACAGTTTATAAGACTTATTCCGTGTTTAATAGAAAGTCCGGAGCGGGGTCTTATTTGTGCTTCATAACCGTGTTCAAGTTCGATTTTAAGTCCCGTAGGTATCAGCTTTCTTTCAAGGGGCTGTAATGTAATTGGTTCTTCAATAGCAGCGCACAAATCCATGCCTGCAGCACCTTTTGTTTTATATTCCGGAACTGATTTGTTATGCTCCATTCTAAAAATTTTCAAAATCATACTTCTCTCCTTTCATTTATTCCTCGCCTTATACGGGGAGAGGGAAGAATTTCAAGTTGATAACCAAAAAGGTCGAAACTTAGAAATTCGGGTGAGGGGTAATCTTATGCAGTTATAACCATTTTTCCGTCGATAACTTCTTTAGGAAATATAGTAAGTGTTTCCAGCCCTTTGATTTTATCTGCTTTTTTGTCAGGATTAATTGGATTTAAAAGTGATGTTTCTTCTTCAGGAGACTTTGTTCCCATAAACATGTTTGCATATCTGATAAAAGCATTTCTGTGGCTTTGGTTTGATGAAGAGATTTGTGATACGTTCATATATCCCCCTATTTGGCTAATGTAATTTACAGTTTTATTTTGCTATTAACAGGTTTTTATGTCAACAGAATAAAAAGATTTGTAAAGAAAAAATGTTTGTGTTAGGATTAACTTTGTAGAGGGGAGTCCCCTAATACTGACCTTTTTGTAAGGTGATGATGCGAAAGCACCATTCCGCCAGTTTGAACTAACGTTAAATGTGGCGGTTGAAAATTGAATAGCGGATTTTGCGTAGAGTGGAGCGTAAGCGTAACTCGAGGTAGCACGGAGCAAAACGAACGACAATTTTGCTAGAGCAAAATGGAAGTGAGTGAGGGCGGAGTGTGAAGCAATAATCCAAGACAAGTCGATGTGGCAAGAACTCTATAGGCGAGCAGAAAAAGTTGACTAAATGTCAAGTTTTTCGTAGAGTTAGAAAATAAGTAAAGCGTTAAAAAAAAAGCCTATAGAGGGGTGCGAGAGCACCATTCCGCCAATTTAAACTAACGTAAAATGTGGCGGTTGATAATTGAATAAGTCGATGTGGCGGAATCGGTATACGCGCACGTTTGAGGGGCGTGTGGAGAAATCCTTGGGGGTTCAAGTCCCCCCGTCGACAT
>CACZPB010000044.1 GCA_902782905.1 uncultured bacterium | reverse complement strand
GTAGGCTGAAGGCGGCACCCTGCTAAGGTGTTATGTGGGGCAACCTGCATCCTGGGTTCGAATCCCAGTGTCTCCGCCATTCTAAAGGTCTTTTGCGAATTCGCAAAGGACCTTTTATGTTAAAAAACAAAGGAGAGGTCATGCAAATCAACAAAATCAACCAAACAAATTTTAGAGGTAATATTACAATTATTGCAAAGGAAAATACACATAAACAGTATCTGTATAATGAACTTATGGATATTTGCAGAAAACACAAACTTCCTGCAAATTTCTGTATCGACAAAGTAGAATTCCCAAGTATATCTGATAGCGTGATTGAGAAAATAAAAGCTTTAGGAATAAAAATATTCTCACGGAAAAAAGTTTAATTTATATATTAATTTTCGAAATATTAACCAAATCATGGAGCTCTATATCCAAAGCAGATGCTATTTTGTATAGAGTTTCTATTGTCGGAGATATTTCTCCTCGCTCAATATAACCAATTGTCGTTCTGTTTAACCCTGATTGCTCAGCTAATTTCTCTTGAGAAATTTTTCTGCTAAATCTCTCTATCTTAATTCTTATACCTATCTTTTTATTTATATCTTGTATCAAATTTTCCATATGTTTAATATATACATCATTGACATAATATACTCAACGGTATAAAATAATAATATGATGTATATACTAAACATTTGTTTAATAATTACATTTGCAAATCACCTCAAACACAACATACTAAACTCTTTAAAGGAAATCAACATGAATTTGGAAAGTTTTTTAATAGAAGAAAAACCTCAAATCATTGCTATCGCAAGGATTAGCCAGATAATTGAGCAATCAATATCTGAAAACTATTATGATATTTTAAATGGCAAAATTACCAAATCCTATTTAGATAACATTGAAGCACTTGTTAATGCAATACAAATGATTGCATACGCTATGAGATGTTATAGAAGAGAATGCTATACAGAGCTTGATACAAATTATAAAGATGATTTTACTTTTTCATCCAGTGTATTTGAAGATTTATAAAATCATAGCTTTAAACACTAACATTTTGTTCAGATGATGCATTTCTTGAAACAGAATATCTTGATTTATAATCTTGATATTTGCTTACAAATTGAATATCTTCATCTTTGTTTCTGTGATTGTATTCGTGTTTATCAAGGGTTGTATCGTATAGTTGAATAACACTTGTAGCAATGTTTCCGCAGTGAGCTGCTATTCTTCTGAAATCATTTAAGACATCTGAGAACATAAAGCTGACTTCTGCTGTACAAAGTCCGTCTTTTAGTCTTTGTATGTGGTGATTTTTAACCTTACGGACGATTTTCTTAATTACAGCTTCCAGAGGTTCTACTTCTTGAGCTAACTGCACATTGTCAGTTCTGTATGCTTCAAAAGACATTGCAAAAATTTCGGATACGGCATGCACAATTACCTTTAATTCTTCAACTGCATCGTTTGAAAGTTTCTTCTCACTCTCTTTTAACTTTTCTGCCATTTTTAATATGTTTGTAGCATGATCGCCAATTCGCTCATAATCACCAATTGCCAAGAGAAGCTGAGAAATTTTGTTGTTATCTTCCTCCGACAGTTCTTTTCCCGAAAGTTTGATTAAGAAAGAATCCAACTTATCTTCATAAGTATCAATCTCAATTTCGTTTTCTTTAATTTGTTCAGCTTTCTTCTGGTGAAAACTCTTTAACATTTTTGTAGAATTTATAAAATTATACTCTACAATCTCAGCCATTTTAATTGTTTGCTTATAGCATTCTGCAACAGCAAACGACGGAACCAAAAGCAATCTTTCGTCCATAAGAACTTTTTCTGATTTTCCTTGCTTATCCGGAATAAATTTGATTGCCAAGTTTTCTATAACTTTTGCAAACGGCAGAAGCATCATTGCCGTAAAAATATTATATACAGTATGGAATGCTGCGACTCCAAATGCATTAATATTTTGATGCATCAGAGGAATATCAACAAGCCAATTTATCAATATAAATAACGGGAAGCATACACCTACACTTATAATGTTGTATATAACATGGATACCCGCAACACGCTTTGCATTGGTATTAACCCCGATACTTGCAAGAACCGCAGAAATACAAGTTCCCAAATTCTGTCCGAGAATTACCGGAATAGCAACGCCCCAAGATACGCCTGCAACAAGTGTGAGCGCCTGCAATATACCGATAGACGCTGAGGAGCTTTGGATAATCATTGTTATAACCATACCAACCAAAAATCCTAATACAGGATTTGTAAAGGCTATCATAGTGTTGGTAAAGCTTGGCATGTCTGCCAAAGGAGCCATGGCGCCTGACATAAGCTGCATACCAAACATTAAAATAGCAAAGCCTATCAGCACAGAGCCAACACTCTTTCTCTTGTTACTTTTTGCAAGCATAATCATCAATATACCGGCAAAAGCTAATAGGGGAGAAAAAGTCTCCGGTTTGAGAAGCTTAAAAAATGTTCCGGCTGTTTCCTGAATAGCCGTCAAACTCAACATCCATGCTGTTATTGTTGTTCCTAAATTCGCACCTATAATAACTGTTACAGTTCTTGAAAGTGTCATAATTCCTGAGTTAACAAGACCTATCAACATAACTGTAACCGCTGACGACGATTGAATTACTGCTGTAATACCCGCACCTAGTACAAAACTTTTAAAAGGATTGGAGGTCATCTTTTTTAAAAGCTGCTCTAATCTGCCTCCAGCAACCTTTTCTAAGCCGGATGACATAAGATTAATTCCGTAGAGGAAAAATGCCAATCCACCCAGAAGTGTAAATATTGAAAAAATATCCATTGTTCGCTATTCCTATTTTATTAACGTTGGTTTATGGGAATTTTTTAGATTTAGTCCTAACTACCCCCACACCCACAGTGTAGCACAAGAACAAACTTTATACGAATATATTGTTACAATTGTTTTCATTGCAAATTGTTGCAAAATTTGAAAAAGTTTACATTCAATGTTACAATTCTTAACAAACTTGAACAAAAAAGGCAATTTTTTAAAAGTTAAATACTTTATATATATAAGAGATATTTAATAAGAGAGGCAGAAATTGATGAGTGAAACAAAGCGCAGGTTTGCTGTAATTAGCAATGAAAAGCTGGAAGTTGATAATGATATAAAAGAACATAAACGAGAGAAAGAGAGAGAATTTCATACAAATCCGCTTAAGTGGCAAGGACAATCACTGCGAGAGGATTTTATGAGGTTTACCAATAATGAGGGAGGCTCGAGGTTTACAGTCGAAGATTTGCTCAAATGGTAATAAAGCGGAAATAGGAAAAGGATACATAGAAGATGCGCAACTGGCGCATCTTTT
>CACZPB010000043.1 GCA_902782905.1 uncultured bacterium | reverse complement strand
TAAAAAATACCGCAGATGGTACAAAGAAGGCAAAAAAGATTTTGACGGCGTAAAGTCTAATACAGGTAATAAAATTGATAGAGCTAAAGAACGCCACAGAGTTCGCCAAGAAGAAATTAAAGCTAAAAAAGCAGTAAAAAAACAAGTTAAAGCTGAACAGGTTAAAGCAAAACAGCCTATAACCAATAATGGTCAGCCAACAAAAGTTATTCAACCACTTGACTTTGAAGACCAATCTCTCTTCGAACCCGTCGATATCAGAAGACGTTGGAAAAACAGGCTCTATGGCGATTATGACGAAATGAAACCGTCTTTGAGAGATTACGATAACTTATAAAAAGTAAGAAAGGGTGTTCCTTTTCTGAAGAAAAGGAACCGAAAAGACTTTAAACAACTGGTCGGCTCGCATTTTGTGAAACTACAAGATTATTTTAAAACTACTGGCGAGCCTCGGATTGGTGATTACAAGATGGTTGATATAAGTTTTAATATGTTCAAGGTCTGATAGGGCGCGCGGGGGAATTTCCCCCGCGCGCCACTCTAAATCTTTGTCATTTTATAACTTTTTCAACCCACCTGTAGTTTTTACCAATGAGGCTCGCCTGTAGTTTCAATTCAATTTTGTAGTTTTATGGAATGCGAGCCGACCAGTTGTTTAAAGTCTTTTTGCTTCTTTTTCTACAGAAAAAGAAGCCCATCTTCCGCGTTTCTACAATCTATCATACCCTCTCAGAGCCGGTCTTGAGGGGTCATCGTCTCCGTAGAGTCTGTTTTTCCAGTGTTTTTTAATATCTACCGGTTCAAATAGTGATTGGTCTTCAAAATCGAGCGGTTGAATTACTTTTGTAGGTTGACTTGTTTTTATCTGCTGAGCGTTATTTGTTTTAACTTGTTCCGCCCTAACCTGTTTTTTAGCTTTAATTTCTGCTTGACGGGCTTTATGTCTTTCTTTAGCTCTGTCTACTTTATTGCCGGTATTTGATTTTATGCCGTCGAAATCTTTTTTGCCTTCTTTGTACCATCTTCTGTATTTTTTAGTAAAGATGTTATCGAAGTTCGCCATGTCATAGTATATTTTGTATGATTCTTTGTTAAATTCAGCATTATTAAGTACGCTGATTTGGACATTTTCAGCGATTTCAGGACAAACCATTCTTGAATAATCTCTTATTTTTTGGAGTTGTTCTGTTTGAGGAGACGGACCTCTTGTAAGTATTCTGCCTTCAACAACACTGATTGTTTTGTAGAATGTATTTGACCATAGCACCATATCATTTGAGCTATCGACAAGAACTGCGTATGTTGAAATTTTGTAGGCTGGGTCAACGACAGTTGCTCCGGCAATATTAAGAAAATCCCAAAGAGTTCTTCTAAGAACGTAGTTTTCGGCATCAATTGTTGAAGTCAGCATAAGTACGTATCTTGTACCGCTTGCGGCTGCAATTTTGTTAAGCTTTGGATAGTCAATGTTGTATGTTGTTCTGAATTTGTTTGTTAATTCTCTTGCCGGTATCATATAAGATGCGTTGCTTTTGAGCAGTTTGCGCTCATTTGATACAACCGGACATTTTATGTAGTCGGTTTTGTTTAGAAGGTTGATTACTTCATTAGCAAAGAATTCTGCCGTTTGGTTGTAGATGTATGAATCTACTGCAAGACTTTCCGTAACAATATTATCCGGCAGAACGAGCACGCCCTTCTTATCCGCTGCAAAACTCAGCGGACAAGTAAACAAAGCTATCCCAACTATTAAAAACTTAATTAAATCTCTCACACTCAAGATTATATCATACTATTTATTTTGTGCAAAGTAGAATTTAATTATGTTAACTACTATACATTTATAAAAATTGTTGGTATCATAAACATATTAGATGGGAAAATTTTTTAATAAATACATAATAACAATTTTGGGATTTTTTGTGTTTTGGATAGGGCTTTTACCGATTTTTATATCCAAGGCGCTCCCTGTAGTGTGCGAGAATTTGACTTATAACACGGAGTATAATTTTACTCTCGAAAATCCGAGGGTTGTGCTGTCTGTTTTGCCGACGGCGAGGATAAAAGCAGACAGCTTTAAGGTTACGAAAAAAAAATCAAAAGATAAACTGGAAATAGACGGTCTAAATGTAAAATTACGTCTTTTGCCGCTAATTTCAGGCAGAGTTCATATCAATGAAATAGTTGTTTCCGATTTTATTATGGAGGCTAAACTTGGTAAAAACCCTACCCTTGATAAAAATTTCTTATCAGATATTTCAAAGACGAAAGTAAGTGTAGACAGCTTCAAAATAGACAGACTGTTTGTAGGATTAAGCGAGGCAGGCAGTAAAAAGCTTGCGGTATATAAGGCAAACGGTATTAAGTACAGGAAAAACAGCAGGTATATCAAGCTCCTGTTTGACAGTGAAATAAATGTTGAGGGCAAAGTATCTTCCGCAAAGGTTAACTTATTTTTGCCGAGAAACAATGATGTTACAAAAAGTATAGTTGATATTAATATAGAAAATTTGGACTTGGCACCTATCGGGGATTTTTTGATTAATTATCTGCCGAGTGATTTAGTTGATGTAAGAGGTATTGTAGATATAAAGACCAACAAAAATCATTTGTCCGGTACATTAAAGAATGTTGCTATAGTTATGAAAGATGAAGGAAATTCGATGATATTTCCTGAACTTCTTGAAATCAGCTCGGATTTTTAGCCCTCAAGAAAAATTCTCACGATATCTTCTGCGGAGTTGAACTCAAAAAATATAAAAGTTTCTCTCGGCGGTACGTTAGAGAATTACCTTGATTTTAAGATTCCAAAAATGAACTTAAATTTAAGGATAAATAAGTCAAGGGTCGAGGATTTTGTATCGATGATGCCTCCTATACAGACGATTGATTTGGACGGTTACAAACTTAAGAAATACAAGTTTTACGGTGATGTAATCGGCAACCTGACTATAAAAGGTGATAGCTTGGAACCTTCAATAACAGGCAATATGTATATTACGGATGGTATTTTAACCAAGCCGATTCCCAAGGCAAAGGGTGCGACAATAAAGCTGAATTTTACAGGCAAGTATGTCAATTTTGATGTAGTTGTACCGGCGAGTGAGCGGGAGAAAGTTTGGGTAAAAGGCGGAGTTGAGCTATATAATATAAAGTATTCAGACATGCGGGTTTGGAGCAGTGAGAATGTTGATCTTAAGACCGCACAGGAAAAAGTTAACCCCATTCACGAAATTTTGAAATTTATACTCGGTCCTGTTCCTATTATGGATATTCAAGGCAGGGGGAATATTGATATTACGGTAAAAGGGAACCGCAAAGACCCGCACGTATGGGGTGTATTTAACTTAAATGACGTAAAAACATATTTTTTGGAAATACCTGACCTTGTGATGCACGATGCGGATGCTTCATTGACGTTTGACGACGAGAACGTATTTTTCAAGATGAAAAGGGGAAAAATCGGCAGCAAAGATGTCGATATTAAAGGAACGGCAACTCTTGCCGGCAAATTTGATTTCGATACGATTGCAAACGGGCAGGAGCTGAGTTATTTATATAGAGCGCTTGAGAGTTCAACGATGATAGACGAAGTAAAACACATGCTTCCAAAACTTGATTTGGTCTCAGGGCATGCAAATATGAAATTTAAAGTTTACGGCAAAATTAATGATATAAGCTATGTAAAATTTAACGAAAACTTTTTTGTTAAAGGTCATTTAGATTTGATAAACGGCGGCCTCGGGATGAAGGGAGTTAATATTCTCGACACAAACGGATTTGTTGATTTTGACGGATTAAACGCCAATTTGGATATAGTTTCTAAAATAGGTAAATCTCCCCTCAATGTTTCAGGTGCGGTAAAGAATTCAATTGCGGATGTGAGTATAAGTATACCAAAGCTCGATTTAAAAGATGTTGTACCAAAAGGTGACAAATTAAGAAAAAATTTCGCGAATATTTTTGTCAAAGTGAGCGCAAAATACAAAGGGAGTTCGGCCGAAGTTGAGCCTGACAAGATAGATTTTACGGCAAAAATTTTGGGCGCAGAAAAGAGAAATAAACTACAGATTTCAAACGGCGAAATAACTCTGAAACGCGGAAAGTTGAATATAAAAAATATTGACGGAAAATTTTCGGATACAATGAGCTCATTTAAGATTAATCTCGGAGCAGACAATCTGTTTACAAGACCAATCTATAACGGCAATATTATATTAAAAGATTTTGAACTTGCAATAATAAACGCTTTTGGTGAAATAGAAATTTTGCCAAAGAATGTTCGAGAATATATAAATCAAATAAAATTTGGAACAGGAAAGATTAATTTAAAAGCGAATATTCGTTCAAACGACCTGAATGCTTCTACTGATTTGGGCGGGATTTCGTTTGTGTACACACCGTTAAATTTGCCTGTAAAAATTGTTAACGGAAGTCTTTATGCAAAAAGAGGCTATTTGGGTTTGAATAAGATTAACATGCTTGCAGACGGAATGCCTGTTTTGATAGACGGTGGGATTAATCATATACTAACAAGGCGGGATTTTGATATTTACTGCAATTCAAAACCGAAACAGGATTTTATAGACAAGTATTTTAATAATAATAAGATTTATCCTCTCAAAATACGCGGAGATATAGTATATACGGCAAAATTAAAGGGAAATCAAGATAACTATGATATGAAGCTGGAAGCTGATATGGCTAAAGATTCTTCAATCTACTATCTTGGTGCAATGGTAGGGGATATAGAAAACGCCATAAAACTATATATGGATGTAAATGTCGTAAAAAACAATATATTGAAGATTAAAGAGTTTTCTTATGACAAAATTATTGATTCTCAAAGCAAGCGCAAAACGAAATTGAATATGCTTAAAGCTTCAGGAGGAGTAGAGCTTATTGGAAATGATATAAAGTTCAATAACTTGCATATAAAAACACAAAACCCGACAGATGCACGTATTTTCAATATTATATTCAGACAGGCAAACATAAAACAGGGGCAGTTCTGCTCTGATATGTACCTGAACGGCACAATGTCCAACCCCAGAGTGCTTGGGAGTTTTCATATTTTCGAGACAAATATACCGTTTTTGGATACTACAATGAAAAACATAACATTTATATTCAAAGACAAGATTGTAGATATATCTGCTCTCGGCGAAGTTATGGGAAATGATATCAGATTGAAAGGCAGTATGAAAAATTCTCTCAAACTCCCTTATTATATAGAAAACGCAGAGTTGTATACAAAGGTTTTAGACTTTAACTATATAACAGACAGAATTAAGCAGGCACATGTTGATGATGAAAATGAAACACTTGCAACATTCGGTGTGTTTAATCTTAAAAATATTGTAATAAAACGTCTTAAGATGAGCGCGAACGGAGTGAAGCTCAGAAACATTTCGGCAGAGAATATAGAAGCGATTGCATCGTTGAATGAGAAGAAAGATTTAAAGATTGAAAATTTCAAATTTAATATAGCAAACGGGAATTTGAAAGGGAATTTCTTATATAATTTAAAAACAGGCAAAACCGCACTTTCAATGGAAGCTTCAGCAATTGATGCAAATGCTATAACTAACGCGGTATTTGATTTGGATAACCAAATATACGGAAATCTGACAGGCAAAATGTCAATGGCTTGTAACGGTTCAAGTTACGAAGAATGTATGCAAACCCTAAACGGAGAAGCAAATTTTAATGTAGCAGACGGCAGAATGCCAAAATTAGGCTCACTGGAATACCTTTTGAGAGCGGGAAATCTTCTGAAAGGCGGAGTTACTGGAATTACGATAAACAGTGTTATTGATATAATATCACCGATGAAAACGGGTAATTTTTCAAGCATATACGGCGTATTTTCAATCAAAAACGGAGTTACAAACGATCTTGAGATATCAACAAAGGGCAAAAATTTGAGCCTGTTTATATCGGGGAAATACAATTTCTCGACTTCAGATGCAGATATGGAAGTTTTGGGTATTCTCTCAAGAAAACTTTCAACAATGTTCGGTCCGCTCGGTAATGTTTCAATAAACACATTATTCAACGTCATTCCGTGGGTCAATCTGGAAAAAGATTCACCGATTCTTGACAGGATTAATAAAATTCCGGCACTGGAACTTTCCAGCAAAGCATACCGCAAATTCGTCGCAGATATTATGGGTAATATAGAAGGCGAAAATTACGTAAGAAGCTTTAAGTGGATAAATTAGAAACTTAAAAATTTTTAAACTACGGTATTAAAAATTCTGTCTCCCGCATCGCCCATCCCCGGAACAATGTAACCGCGCTCGTTCAGGTGAGAATCAACCGCCGCAACAATTATTGTAACATCCGGAAATTCTTCAAATACTGCGTTGATTCCTTGAGGAGCAGATATCATACAAACGCAGCAAATATTTTCTTGAGGTATGCCCTTGCTTACATACAGCCTGATTGCTTCCTTAAGCGAGTTTCCGGTTGCAAGCATAGGGTCGGTTATATAAACATAGTATTTTTTAGGATTATCAACCGGCATGGGGACTTTATTATAGTACCAAACAGGCTTAAGTGTTTTTTCGTCACGGTACATGCCGATGTGCCTGATTGTTGCCTGAGGAAGAATATCAACCGCTTCATCCGTAAAAATAAGTCCTGCGCGCAAAATAGGTGAAATTACAATTGTAATATCGTCATCTGTCGTTTGAGTCCTAAACTTGGCGATAGGGGTTTCTATTTCAACCTTTTTTTGCGGAAGATTTTTTGTAGCTTCGTACAACAAAATTCTTGTGAGTTTTCTGGCAGCAAGTCTTACACCTTGCGTGTCCGTATCTTTGTTCCTTATAGTGCACAAACTTTGGTTAACAATCGGGTTTGAAATAACTTTTAAATTATTGTTTTCGTTTGCCATAATATTCTAACCTTCTTCCTAAATCTTCCATTCTTTTTTGAGAGTCATCTATAGAACTGTTTGCATATTTTAAAAACTCATTAATATCACCGGCATCTTGTGTTTCGGGGAGTTCTATCTCGTTTAATTTTTTCCCGAATCTTGATGTAACGGAAATTATAGAACCTACTTTGCGGAACATTTCATTCAATAGCCCGTATGCGTCACTAAGTCTTTTGGGCGGGTTTGCCGATAAAATCGGGACTTCTGGTGCAATGTATGTGTCTTTATCCGGCAAATACAGCTCTAAAGATTTTGAGCCTGCCATCCCGCTGAACTCTACCGTAGCTTCCGTGCCTTGAGGAATTTTAATCTCATCATTTGTTATTACAAATTTTATAAAAACTTCATCTTTGACGGGTTTAATTTTTATAATATTTCCGACTTCAATTCCCATCATTCTGACAGGAGAACCCACAATGAGCCCGTCTACATCAGGCAGAAATATGCTATACACATTGTCAGCCTCGGTTTTATTGAACTTGACAATTGTAAAAACCCCTAGCAGTATACATATAATAATCAGCCATATTAGTGCTTCGCCCTTGTGATTTATATATAAAAGTTTATCTTCTTTATTATCAGTTGTCATATCAAAAGTATTATATAAAATTTTTCTCTCCTGTTCAACAATTTATTAATGTAAATTTATGTAAACCTTATCCGCATTAGCGTTATAAAACTTTAAAAATGTGGAACTTAGATAATATAGCAGTCAATGGAAGTCTGCATTTTAAGAAATATAAATAGTAAAAACATAAGGATATGTATATTTGTTAAGTCTAAACACGAATACTACAGCTCTAATGGTGCAAAAAAACCTCCAAAAAGCGACGGAGGGGATTAATAATGCAATGAAGCAGTTAACGACGGGGTATAAACTTAACAGTGCAAAAGATAATCCTGCAAATTATGCAATAGCAAGAAACATGGAGGCAAAGCTTCGTTCTTGGAGCGTTGCACAGGATAACATGATGATGGGCTCCGATATGTTGGAGACCGCAAGCAGTTCTGCAACGCTTATTGAGAACCATATTATCAGAATACGAGATTTGTGCGAACAGGCGTGTAGTGGAACTTACGGCGAAGCTTCAATTAATGCGATAAAGCAAGAAGTTGCATCAAGAGTTGATGAAATAAACAGAATTCGCGAGAGCACGGAATATAACGATATTAAGCTTTTTGAAAGCGGGAAAACAATAAATCTGCAAGTCGGAATTGACTCGTCTGCAAGTTCGGTAATAAGTGTAGAAACAGGATTTGACTCATCAATATTAGATAGGCTGGGCGAGCTTGATATAACGTCTCCGCAGTCGCTTGATACTTTAGATGATGCTTTGAAGGATTTATCTTCCTATCAGGTAAAACTGGGAGCTTCTCAAAACCGTTTGGAGTACGCTTTAGAGTATGCTGAAGTTACAACAAATAACCTGACCTCATCTTTGTCGACAATAAGAGATGCAGATATAGCAAAGGTTTCAAGCGATTTGATAAGATATCAAATCTTGCAGCAGGCTTGTGCAACACTTCTTGCTACAGCGAACCAGATGCCGGCACT
>CACZPB010000042.1 GCA_902782905.1 uncultured bacterium | reverse complement strand
TGTTGAAAAACTTACACTTGCTATAGGGAAGTATGTTGCCGACAATTTTGGTATGGGTAAACCAATTCTTGTAGGGTACGATCCCAGAAAATCTGCTGATGAATATGCGGCTTTTTGTGCAAATATTTTAAAATACAAAGGATTTAAGGTTTATTTTTCATCAAGAGTTGTTCCGACGCCTGTACTTGCGTATAATGCAAAACTAATGAACGGCTGTGCAATTATGTTTACGGCGTCTCACAATCCTCCTGAATATTTAGGTATGAAATTTATACCGGATTATGCAGGCCCTGCAACCTCTTTTATTACGGATGCAATTCTTGCAAATATAGATAAGGGCTGGCAGGGCGGAAATGATGGTGCATTCCACAAAATTGATTTTGGGGCAAAATATTTTGAGCACTTAGAAAGTATTATTGATTTTGATAAGATTAAAGAATTAAAAACTCATATAATTTATGACGGTTTATATTCAGCTTCAATAGGCTATTTTGACAAGCTATTGGAGGCAAAGGGAATACCTTTCAAGAGCCTGCATTTGTATCACGATACAGAATTCGGGGGCGGAATGCCTGATCCAAAGCCAAGATTTTTGAAAGATTTAGTTAACATGGTCAAAAATCATCCGAACTCTATTGGTGTGGCAAATGACGGTGACGCTGACAGGTTCGGTGTGATAAATGAAAACGGCGAGTATGTTTCTCCGAATGAAATTATTGCAATATTAATGAAGCATCTTAAGGAAAAGGGTTATGAAGGTTCGGTAGTAAAAACCGTCGGGTCAAGTATTCTAATAGATGTAGTTGCAAAAAAACTCGGAATAAATGTAATAGAAACAGCCGTAGGTTTCAAGCACGTAGGCGAGGCAATGAGAAAGTATGACGTCATCATAGGCGGTGAAGAATCCGGGGGTTTAAGTATAAAAGGACATATTCCTGAAAAAGACGGACTCTTGGCAAACCTTTTAATACTGGAAGCGATGGCAGCAAGCGGAAAATCGCTTGTAGAATTGCAAGAAGAATTGTATGAACTGGGAGGTAAATTCTATACCGATAGAATAGACTTAAAACTTGATAACAGAGATGAAATAAAATTGATTTTGGAAAAAGTCAAAGGGTTTAAGACAGTCGGGAAATACAATGTTACCGATATAGATACAAAAGACGGTGTAAAGCTTATGCTTGGTAACAAAACAAAAATATTGGTTCGTCCGAGCGGCACGGAACCGCTTTTAAGAATATACTTTGAATCGGATAGCGAAGATAAACTCAATTACTTGAAAGAAGAATTTATTTTATAAAATAAAAAAACACACAGGTGCGATTTTGTTTCCTGCCGAGTTGACAGGTGGGTGAGTGCCTTCTTTTATCCGTTTCCCGCTGGCGATTTTTGTATCGGCGGGTATACTTCAAGAAAACAAGAGCTTACTCTCCCTTTTTTAAAAAATGTAGGAACAAAATAAACACCTGTATGTATTTTTATTATCTCATATTTTTTCTGCCTAAGCAAGTTTTTTTAACTAATTTATGCTAAAATCGACTTATGGATAATTTTGAGCTTAGGGAAATCTTTTCTGATGATATTGTTTCGGAACTTTCACAAATCGGTTTTGATGAAGGTTACAAGCATATAGCAGCGGACAAGTTCAGGTACAAAAATATTAAGATATATAATCTGACTTGCGAACAAGCTAATATAATAAAACAGACTGCGCTAACCGTTGGAGCAGATTGTGCTACAAACAGAGAAGTTATTCGCGGGAAAATTGAAAAATCTAACGCTATTTTAGGAGCCAGCGCTGCACAGATTAAAAAGATTGCCGAAAAGCTTAATCATCAGCCTTTTGGGTTAAAAAATCTGGGTAAAAATCTGACGGATTTTTTAGTTTCAAAAGAGAGAAAAACAAAACTTGTCGGAATCTTGAATATTACTCCGGATTCTTTTTCTGACGGGGGAAAATATTTTGAACCTGTAGAGGCTAAAAAACATATCATTGAACTTATTCAAGACGGGGCGGATATAGTTGATATTGGCGCAGAAAGCACCAAACCTTTTTCGGAGGCTGTCAGTTCTGAAGAACAAATTAAAAGGCTAAAGCCGATACTTGATTTTATACAAAAAGAAAATATCAAAACTCCGATAAGTATTGATACCAGAAGTGCTGAAGTTGCCGATTTTTCACTGAATAACGGTGCCGGCATTATAAATGACGTCTCGGGTTTTGATTTTGATAAAAATCTTGCTAAAATAGTTGCAAAATATGGTGCAGGCGTAATTATTCAACATTCAAAAGGTACTCCCGATATTATGCAGCTTAGTCCTCAATATGAAAATGTTGTTGAAGAAGTTTATTTTTCGCTCAAGGATAAAATAGAATTTGCCAAATCGTTGGGTATAAAAGATATTGTTGCAGATATTGGAATAGGTTTCGGAAAGACAAGGGAAAATAATTTTGAACTTTTGAACAGAATAGAGGAATTTTATTCTCTTAATGTTCCAATTATGGCAGGAGTTTCAAGAAAAAGCTTTTTAGGGATAAAAAATAATGACAGCGAGCTTCAAGATGGCTTAACGCTGGCGGTTTCATATCCTTTGGTACAAAAAAATATAGATTACTTGAGAGTACATAACGTAAAATTACACAAATATATGCTCAAAAATTTATTAAATTAATTGCCCGAGTAGGTAATTTTATTTTTCTCAAACATAGGTTAACATAATTAGTACAAGCTACCACATAATCAATAGAGGAATATGAACGATTTAATAATACCATTGTTTGTATCAGGAATAATTTTGCTTAAATATTTCAAATATAAACAAAAAATCAATTTTTATGAAGAAAAACTGAAAACACAAAGAGAATGTTTTATAGAAGTTTTAAATCACGATATTAGAATACCGACTCTTGCGCAATTAAGAGGGCTGGAAGTTTTGAAAAAGGAGCAGGGAGAGGATTTTAGTAATGAAAAGAGGGATATATTTTTACAAATAGAAAATTCTTGCAAATATACTCTTAACATGATTTCAATGCTTATAAACACATACAGAATAGAAAATAAGACAAGGACGCTTATTTATGAAAAATTTAATTTAGCTGAAATTTTGTTTGATTGCTTTGAAGAATTGTCAACCAGTGCAAAAGAAAAAAGTGTTACATTTAGCTATATATCGACAGGTTCGGATACACAAGTCGAAGCTGATAAAACAGAGCTAAAAAATGTAATCTACAATCTGCTTTTAGGAGCGATTAATTATTCAAGGTTTGGTGAAGAAATAAAAGTTAAAATTGATATAGAGAAAAAACATATTATTTTTTCTATATTAAACAGTGATTTTGCAAAAACTCTTCAAGCGAGAAACTCTAAAGAAAAATTTACGACAGTTGGACATAACGTTGAGATGTTGTTATGTGAAAAAATTATTGAGTGTCATAAGGGAAATCTGTTTATAAAAACCGGCAGAAATAAAGATAGTGCCTTTGCGTTTAAAATCCCAAGATGCAGTGCCCTTTACAATTAGAAACTCTATGTTAGAATAAAATAAAGGAATGAGAAATATTATGACATTTTGGGCACAAAAACATCATCATACTCATATCGACCCGTGCGGGGCGAGAGTTTTGATGTGCCTCTAAAAAACTCTTTCAATCGGCTCGTACGGGAGTGTTCAGTAAAAGGTATGAGTAAGATTGAAAAGGAGAAATTTTAAATGTCACTTGTGGGTATAATATCGGCCATAGGAAATAATAAAAGCGTTTATCCGCTTCTTGTAAGGGATTGCGGAATTGAAATCCCTTCAAAAGTAGCACTTACATATAACCAAAATCTTAAAGATTCCAAAGATATGGCTTATAACGCAACGCGAGAAAGATTAATCGACGAGTACGGAACTTCTGCAATATGGCTTGGCGGAATTCCTGTTATGAATTCAATTTGTGATTTTGGAATTAAAAAATTCGGGTATAATCCGAATGTTAATGTAAGTCTTTATAAAGAAACTAAGGAACAAGGGATAAAATATAATATTGAAAAATTCAAGGAAAAAGCGCCTGAAGCGGTAAAAGATTTGGAAAAAGCTTTGCAAAATAAGTCAAGATACCAAAAGCTTCAAGCGGGTAAATTTGTTCTGTCTACTGCAATTCCGATTGCGCTTATGGGATTTGTTTTACCAAAATTAAATTTCAAATTAACGGAAAAGATTAGACAAAAACAGGAAAAT